>DAHZZC010000697.1 GCA_027435495.1 Planctomycetales bacterium | reverse complement strand
ATTCTAGCGGCTGACCCGGCCGATCGGCCGATTCTGGTCGGGACTCTGCTCCGGGACAAGTTCGGTCGGGTGCTGGGAATGCCGCCCGACCGGCTGGAGGGGGATCGACCGCTGCTTCAGCTTGGGATCGATTCGCTGATGGCCGTCGAGCTGCGGAACTGGGTCCATCACGAGCTGCGGGTTGACCTCCCGATCGTCGAGCTGATGCGATGTCCGGGGCTGGACGGGCTCGCCGCTGTGCTGGCCGATCGGATCGCCGAGGAGCCCTCGCCGGAGGCGGTTCGAATCGACCGGGTGGAAACGCATCCGCCTGTTGAGGCGACGCCGATGGAGATCCTCTCTCGGATCGAGGATCTCCCAGGTGAACAGATTGACGCGATGTTGATGGCGCTTCTCAACGGGGAAGGTCGTGTGTCATGACGATCGCCGCGCGACCCATCGAGGGGATGTCGATCGACGAGAAGCGCCGACTGCTGGCGCGGCTGCTGCGTGAGAAGGCCGAGCGGTCGGCGGTTTTTCCGCTCTCGCACGGCCAGCGCGGGCTCTGGTCACTGCACCAGATGGATCCCGAGGGCTCGGCGTATCACGTCTGTTATCCCTCGCGGATTCGATCGCCGCTCGATCTGCCGGCGTTTCGGCGGGCCATGCAGCAACTTGTGGCGCGTCATCCGGGTTTGCGGACGACGTTCGAGGAGCGAGACGGCCAGCTCTGGCAGCGGGTCCACGAGAATCCGCCGCTCCCGCTCGAATTCACGGATGCCTCTGCGTGGGACGAGGCCGAGCTACGACGGCGGCTCGACGAGGAGGCGCATCGATCGTTTGACCTGGAGCGCGGTCCCCTGATGCGGATGCACCTCTTCCGCCGGGCCGACGACGACCACATTTTCCTGCTGACGGTCCACCACATTGTCGGCGATTTCTGGTCGCTGGTGCTGGTGCTGGAGGAGATGCAGGCGCTTTATCCGTCGGCCGTTGAGGGGCGATCGGCGGACTTGCCGGCGCCGGCGCGTGAGTATCGCGACTTCGTCCGATGGCAGGAGGAGTTGCTTGCGGGTTCCGAGGGAGACCGGCTCTGGTCGTACTGGGAGCGGCAGCTTGCCGGCGCCCCCACCGTGCTCGACCTGCCGACCGACCATCCCCGGCCGCCGGTTTTCACCCATCGAGGCGGGGCGGTCCCCTGGCGGCTCGACGCCGGGCTCGTCCGCCGGCTCAAGGCGATCGCCTCGAGCGAGGCGACGACCCTTTATGCCGTCCTCCTCGCGGCGTTCCAGGTGCAGCTTGGGCATGAAACGGGCCAGGACGATTTCCTTGTCGGCTCGCCGTTCGCTGGCCGGACGCGTCCCGGGTTTGAGGATGTGATGGGTTATTTTATCAACATGCTTCCGCTGCGCGCGGATCTCAGGGGCGATCCGACGTTCCGCGAGCATCTGGGCCGGGTCAGGACGACGGTCCTCGACGCGATGGAGCATCAGGACTATCCCTTTGGGATGATCGTCGAGCGGATGGTTGCTGGCCGGGATCTGTCGAGGGCGCCGATGGTCCAGGTCTCGTTCACGCTGGAGAAGGCACACCGGTCCCGGCAACTCGGCGCCTGGCGGTTCTTCTTGCCTCCCTCGGGCGCCACGCTGACGGTCGGTGGGCTTCAGGTTGAGCAATACTATGTCGAGCTGCAATCGAGCCAGTCGGACCTGGAAATGGCCTTCGAGGAGGGGGATGGGACGGTTGAAGGGATGCTCCGATTTAACCGCGACCTCTTCGACGAGGCGACGGTTCGGCGGATGGTCGGGCATTTCCTCACGATCCTCGAAGGCGTCGCCGAGGATGCGGGGCAAAGGCTCTCTCGGCTTCCCTGGCTGACCGAGGACGAGCGCCGGCTGGTGCTGCACGAGTGGAACAACACGAAGGTAGACTTTCCCCGAGGGGTCTGTCTGCACCACTTCTTCGAACGTCAGGCCGGGCGCACGCCTGAGGCGGTCGCGATATCCTGCGACGCCGGGGTGACGACTTATGCCGAGCTGGAGGTCCGGGCCAACCGGCTGGCGCATCGGCTGCAAAAGATGGGTGCCGGGCCTGGTCGCCATGTCGGACTTTTCTTCCGGCGGTCGCCCGAGACGATTGTCTCGATCCTGGGGGTGCTGAAGGCGGGCGCTGCCTATGTACCGCTCGATCCGGCCTCGCCTGCGGATCGCCTGCGGACGATCCTTGACGACACGCGACCCTGTGCGATCGTCACCCGTCGGGCGCTCCGCGAGGAGATCCCCGCCCTTCGGATTCCGATCGTCTGCGTTGAGGATACCGACTCGTCCGAGCCATCGAGCCCGCCAACGAGCGGCGTTTGCGAGGACGATCTGGCCTACATTATGTACACGTCAGGATCGACGGGTCGGCCGAAGGGAGTCATGATCGAGCATCGGGCGATCGCGAACACGATTCAGTGGCGGGATCGCGATGTGCCGGTTCGCGCTGGCGATGTGGTGCTGAACAACTTACCGTACACCTTCGACCCATCGGTGGCGTTGATCTTCCCTGCGCTCGGGGCGGGGGCGCGAATGGTGCTGGCCGAACCGGGCGAGGAGTACGACCCGCATCGGTTGCTGGAGCGTGTGATCGACCAGGGGGTGACGATCCTGGAGGTTCCGCCCGTGGTCCTCCGGGTGATGCTCGACGACACGCTCATGCGGGAATGTCGATCGCTTCGCTGGATCTGCTGCGGCGGCGAGGCGATGCCGCCGGAGCTTCCGCGCCGGCTGTTCGAGATCCTGGATGTGGAATTGTACAATCTTTACGGGCCGACAGAGGCGTCGGTCGATGCGACGGGCTGGGCCTGCCAGCGTGGTGGGCCGAGGTGGGTTGTCCCGATTGGTCGGCCGATCGCGAACGTCCGGACGTACATCCTGGATCGCGATGGGCAGCCGGTGGCTCCGGGCGTTCCGGGCGAGCTTTTTCTGGGTGGTGCGGGGCTGGCGCGCGGTTACTGGAACGACCCGGCCCTGACGGCGGAACGATTCGTCCCCGACCCGTTCGGCGGCGGCCGGCTCTATCGGACCGGCGACCGTTGCCGGTGGCTCTCGGATGGCCAGATCGAGTTCCTCGGCCGGCTCGATCATCAGGTGAAGGTTCGCGGCTTTCGGATTGAGACGGGCGAGGTGGAATTGGCCCTGATCTCGCATCCGGGTGTCCGCGAGGCGGTCGTCACGGTTCACCCGGGGTCCGCTCGGCTGGTGGCGTATCTGATCGGCGAGGGCATTTCGGCGGATGGATTGCGTCGGCATTTGAAGGAGCGGTTACCCGAATACATGATTCCATCGGCGTTTGTGGTGCTCGACGCTTTTCCGCGCACGCCGAGCGGGAAGGTGGACCGTCGGGCGCTCCCGCCGCCGCCGGCCGATCGGCCGGCCCTGGATCGGGCCTGCATTGCGCCCCGGACGCCGCTGGAGGAAGCGCTGGCGGATCTCTGGCGGGAGGTTTTGCGGGTGGAGCGGGTGGGCGTGGACGACAACTTCTTCGAGCTGGGCGGCAACTCGATCGACGGGGCGGTATTGATCAACCGGTTGCAGGAGCGGGTTGGGCATCGGGTTTCGGTGATCGCGCTGTTCGATGCGCCGACGATCGCCGGCCTGGCGCACTACCTGGGCGAGGCGTGCCCGGAGGTCATCCGCGAGCGGTTTGGGGTGGGATCGATTGCGACGTCGGGTCGGGCTGTTGGGCAGGCTCGCCCTGCTCCGAGGGAGTTGCTGGTCCTGCTCCAGCCGGAGGGCTCGGGCGTCCCCTGGTTTTTTGTGCATCCGCCTGGTGGGATCGTGGTGTGTTACCAGGCGATGGCGCGGCATCTGGGCCGCGACCGGCCGATGTACGGCATCCGATCGCGTGGGTTGCACGGCGAGGCCGATTTACCGGCGAGGTTCGAGGAGATGGCGGCCGAGTATATCGAGGCGATTCGGGAGGTCCAGCCGATCGGGCCGTATCGGCTCGGGGGTTGGTCGGCGGGCGGGCTGATCGCGGTCGAGATGGCCCAGCAGCTTCGCGCGAGGGGCGAGTCGATCGAGGTTCTCGCGCTGCTCGACACGACCGCCGAGACGGCCGACGATTCGGAGTGGTCGGAAAAGCCGGGGATGGAATACGGCCTGGACCTCTCGCTGGAGGAGCTGGCCAGACTCGGGCCGGACGAGCAGCTTCCGTACCTCTGGGACCACGCGAGGCGGCTGGGGCTGATCGAGTCGGGCGTGCCGATGGAGCTGGCCCAGCAGGTGCTGGACGACCTGAAGCGGATTTTCCACCATCACATGGTCCTCACGGATCGATATGTTTTGAGGCCCTATCCGGGACGGGTCGATCTGTTCCGTCCGATGGAGGCACCGGTGGCGGTGGCGGTGCCTCCTGATCGCGGCTGGGGTCGATGGGCGGCCGAGGTGGTGGTCCATCCGGTCTCCGGCCAGCACCACAGCATGGTCAGGGAGCCGCATGTCCGAGAGCTGG
>DAHZZC010000696.1 GCA_027435495.1 Planctomycetales bacterium | reverse complement strand
GCCTGGGTCTTCTTGAAGCGTTGTTCGTCCATGAATTCGGCGATACGGGCTTTGACCATATGCTCGGGAACGGTCTCGGTCTCGATCATTCGGGCCGTCTTCACCGCCTCGGTGAACCGACCGATCCGGGATTCCGCCTGGGCGATCGCGTGGAGGTGCTGATTCCGGGTCATCATTTCGATCCAGGTCCTGTCCTCCTTGCGGCGGTCGACGTCCCGCATCGCCGCTGCCAGGACCTCGTCGGCGCCCTCCCGGTTCTTCTCGCCGATCGCTCCGACCACCCCGAAGAGGGCCTTATGAGTAAGGTTGCGGACATTCTCGGGGCTGTCGTTCTTGATAAATCCCGGGGCTTCAACCATCCGAAGTGCGCCGACCAGGTCGCCCGAAGCCGCCCGGAGACCGACGATGGCGCCCGGAGTAAAGGCCTCGAAGCCCGGTTCCGCCTTCGTCGAGTAGTGAGCGATCCCGGCTCGGAGGGTTTCCTGCACTCCATCTCTGTCGCCCAGATCAAGGAAGATCTTTATCAGCTCGGAATAGATGCCTTGCTTTGTATTCTCCTTGCGGGCGGGGGCCTCGGCGAGCCGGAGCAGCTTCCGGCTCGCGGCGATCGCCTCGTCGCGGAACCCCATTCGCTGTTCCGCCTGGACGATCCAAATCAGAATGTGCGGGTAATATGTGGCGTCGTCGAAGCTCACAGTTTCGGCGAGCCGTTCGGCCTCCTGGAACATCCCGCGGGCTGCTTCCCGATCCCCGGCCCGAGCCCGGATGCTGGCGAGCTGGATCATGGTATAAATCCGCTCCTGAACGTCCATGAACATCTCGGCCCCGTGGCGGGTCCGGCGGATCAGTTCCTCGATTCGATTGGCGTCGGGCGTCCGCGGGGCTCCGGCCGGCTTCGCAGGCCCTACGACCTGCGCGGCGGCGATCAGAGCGGCTGGCGTGATCAACAGCGCGACGGCGAGGGCGATCATCGTGCGTGAAAGAGGCATCACGTAATCCTCAGGGTTGAGAATCGATCGGATCCTCGAGACGATCGGGCTCTCGGCCATCGCGAGGGCCACGGCGTCGTGGCGACCGCCGGCCATCGCCAACGAGGCCAGCAGCTCGGCATACGGCCGGGCCTGGCCCGTTTTCGCCACGACCAGGCGGTCGCAGCAGTGCTCACGCTCCCAACGGATCCACCCCGAGGCCCACCAGACCGCCGGGTGGAAGAACAGCAGTGACTCGACGAGCCGCTGCACCAGATTGACCGCGTTGTCGAACCGGCGGACATGAGCCAGTTCGTGCCAGAGGACCATCTCGATTTGCCCGGCGTCCCACCCGGAGAGCGAGGCCGCCGGTAGGAGGATCATCGGCCGGACGACCCCGATCAAAAGGGGCGTCGCCAGCCGGTCGCAGACGCCCACCGCAACCGGCCGGGCGATCCCGATCGCCTCGGCGAGCCGCCGGGCCATCTCGGTCGTCGGGCCGTCGGCCATCGGCCGGCTCCGCCGACGGAGCCGATCCGCCCCCGCAAACCCGAGGGCCAGAAACGCGAGCGTGGCTGGCGTCCCCGCGAGCCAGAACCAGGGGAGCGCCGAGGCCGCCAACTCCAGCCACGACCCGCCCCTGGGCCGATCCTCGATCGAGACAGTGGCCGGAATGACCGGAGTCACGATCATCGAATTCGGTTCCGATTCCGCCAGAATCGAAACGCGGGGCAGGGGGGTGACATCCTCGGAGACCGCGATCGGACGATCCCGGTCCGTCGCCGCGATCCGCCAGGCGATCGCCGCCGGCGAAACCGCCATCAGGCCCAAAGAGAGCAGGGCAGCGCCGTGTCGAATCTCGGGCGACGCCCTGCGCATCGCGAGACGGGCCGCCGCGGCGAGCGTCCCGATCGCTCCGCCGACCCAGAGGAAATGGATCATCGTCCACCCGGCGAGCATCCAGGCCCGCGAACCAGTCATCGCCTCGATCGTCATGTTCGCTTCCCCCTCGCCCCTGGCGCCTTCGGCTTTGCCCCCAAACGATCGCCGGCGTCGAGCAGCCGGCGGATCTCCTCGCGGTCGCGGTCGCTCAGGGCCCGGTCCTCGATCAGCCGGGCGACCAGCCGGCCAGCCGAGCCGTCGAACGCGCGGTCCACCAGCCGGCGGAGCAGGCCCGAGGTCGTTTCCTCGCGGCTCGACCGCGAGGCCCACCGATACCCCTTGGGGCCGTCGGCCCGCTCGACCCACCCCTTGCGCTCCATCACCTTCAGCATCGTCGCCACCGTCGTCGTCGCGACCGACCTCGACCGATTCAGTGCCTCCACGATCGGGCCGAGTTCCGACGGCCCCGACGCCCAGAGCACCTTGAGGATTTCCAGTTCCGCGTCCGTCGGATGCTCGCTCGCCGGCCTCGCCATCGCCGCGCCTCCTTTCCGTTCCGACCGAAGGGTCTTCTCTTTTGATTCTACAGAATTAGAAAACAGGGTCAAGCGAGGACATCCGGCCGCCGTCGGTTTTTGCTGGGTCAGAGGGATTCGAGCCGCCTGGCGACCATCTCGAGATCGCGATCGAAGTCGTAGCGACGGGCGACCGACTCGAATCCCTGGCGTGCCTGGACGCGCGCCTCATCGGGGTTCTTGAGTAGCTGGACGATCGCCGTGCGCAACGCGGCTGGGTCGGACGGTTCGACGGGGGTAATCCCGTCGGGGGGTGTCAAATAGTCGGCCAGACCGACCACGCGTGAGGCCACGATCGGGCGCTCGCAGGCGAGGGCCTCGATCAGTGACGTGATGCCGGCATATTTATTTGGGTACATGGGCACAGCGACCACGTCGGCGTCTCGATAGAGTTGAACGAGCTCGGTGGGCGTGCTGTTGCGGTAGGCCAGGTTTGCCGGAGGCTCGGCGGGGAACTTTCCGACCCTTTTGCGCGCGGCGGGAGACCAGGCGTCGACCAAGACGTCGACGTCCAGATCTTTCGTGGCCTCGGCGAGGGTGATGTAGTCGCGGCGCTCGCGGCCGACCGCGACGACCACCGGGCGCTTCTTGCCCGGCGTGGGCGGCCCGGGTGTGAAGAACTGGTTGTCGATGTGCTGGATGAAGAGTTGAGTCCGGTCTTCCGGGACCTTGCGATCATCTCGAAGGAACGCGAGCTGGCTGGAGCAACAGGAGACGAAGAGGTCGACCGTCTTCTCGGGGCGGAACAGCCCCGCGGCAAGTCGGCCGCGCGGCCGGTCCAGGTTGTGTACGTAGACGACGAGCTTCGGCCGGGTGGAAAGACGCTGAAACGCCGCGGCCAACGGAATCCCCACGCCGGTGTCGAGGCAGTACACGACGTCGTCAGGGCCCAGGCGATTGGCGAGGTCTCGGGCCAGCGCCCAGGCATGCGGATCGCCTATGAGCCTCGCCCGTAGACGATCACCGATCGTGATCGTCGTGGCAGTCTTTTGAGCCTGGTGCAGCGTCGCCCCGAGTCGTCGGGTGAGCATAGGGATCGAGTGCCTCGGCCGCTGCTTCTGGGCTGCCTGACGCTCGATCTCGTCGAAATCACTCGCGCCCGAGCAGACCAAATGGTACTTTCGCATTCGAATGGACTCCGTCCGGATTCGCAAGGGGGCCGTCACTCGATCGAGATGCCGGCCCGCCGATTCCGTTCGACCTCTATCTGTTCGATCAACACGGATTAATCACACATAGTGTTCGAGTGGTATTTTGATCTTAGAACATCATGTGCAATAGCGCAGAGGTAACATTGTACGGAGTCGCCGGCCCTGTGTCGCGGGAATTTCCCAGGTGGGTCCCCCTTCGTCTCCGTCCCCCTTGGAGCATCGCGAGGCTGTGACCGGTGTAGTCAGCGTCCTCCAGGCGGCTGATCACCGAGGCGGTGGTCCCGACTCGCTCGGCCAGCGCCTGCTGCGTCAGCTTCGCCCTGCTCCGTAGCCGGTAAATCGTTCGGGCGACCTCAGCCTCGGCGCGGATCTCTTCGAGCAACGCCTCGGACTCCGCGTCCCCTTCGACGAAGCGGCGTCGTAGAATCTCCACCGCGTCGGTTGTCTGCCGTCGTTTCTTGCCAGCCATGTCATTGCTCCGCCAATGTGTGTCGCTCCGGGGTTGCTGCGAACTTCCTCATACGCGCGAGGGCCCTGTCGATCTCCTCGCCGGGAACTTTGTCTTCCTTGACGAGACCGTGGGCCAAAACCGCGACGGTTCGTCGCACGACCGGTTGACCACTATCCTTGGACCGATGCTTGACCGCCCCCCGTTTGACGGTCTTGGGGCCCTCCGACCGGTCCTCCTCGGTGTGGAACGAGTAAATGAGTCAAGGTATGCAACTTCGCAATGTTGCGAAAATTGCGACTACCGGAGCAAAGCGGGTGAGAAGGCGGCGTCCAGGACGTTATAGGCGGCACATTCGCCAAATTCTGACGCGAGCAAACATAACGCCCATTATCAGACCTTCCCGGTCGGGCTCGGCCCTCGATCGTTCGAGGGCCCCTCACGCTGGCCGCCAGGGCCCGCCCGCCTCCCACCGTTCCTCGAATCTCGCCTCACGCCCCGCCGCCACCATCGGCCCCACCAGGAACGCATTCAGCTCCGCGAGCACCTGCTCAAGATCCCCCGCCTTCGACGCCAGGCCGCTGCGGCTCACGAACGCTTTCCACTGCGCCCGCTTCGCCCCATCCTTCGCGAACGCATCAGTCAGGGGCAGCGGCAACTCGGTCGGGATCGCCGTCCCCCGCCGTTGGAACGTCGCCGCAATCGCATCCCGCAGCACAGGGCCCGAGAACCCGAATGACCGGGCCAGCACTGCCAGGTCAAAGAAGTCCTTCATCCGGCTGTTGGCCATCCCCAGCTTTACCAGCGCCTCGAGCTTCTCCGCCACCACCGTCTCGCGCGGGTAGGCGCGGCGCCGTGGCGGCTCCATGCCCAGCAGCGTCGGGTACTCCACCGTCTCCGCCTCCGGTGTGATCGCGTCCCCGAAGCCGACGTCGACCTGCAGATCGATCCGATCCCCGGCGAGCCGCGCCTCCAGCTTCACGCGCTGGCCGCCATATTCCTGATCCTCGCGGATCGCCTCGACGGTGACCGAGTCTGGGCTGAACACCAGCCCGTCGTCGGCGACCTCCAGCGCGCAGAGCGATCGGAACACCGCGGCCAGGGCCTCCGGACTACCATCGCCGAACCCGAGCAGGTCGAGGTCTCGGTTGGCCGGTGGGGTTCGCCCGTCTACAGAGCGAACAGCAGGGCGCCTTTGAGGACGAACCGCCGGGCATACGCCGAGCGGGACAGCCGGTCGAGCAGTCGTTCCGCCGCATATCGGGTCAGCAGCCGCTGGAACTCCTCCCCCGACCGCCGACTGAGATTCAGGAGGCGTTGCCTGACCGAGGCCGCCGTATCCTTCGGAGCCTTCCGGGTCATGCCAGCGACTCCAGATAGGGCCGCATCACGTTTCCCATCCGGCAGACCTGGGCCGCCGCCCAGAGCTCGTCCATCGTCGCCCTCCTCCCCCGAAAGACGTCGCGGAGGGCCTCGATCGCCACGTCCAGCCCGATCTTGCTGCGATGCTTGAAGCAGTCGGCCACCGTCTTGGCGGGCGAGTAGACCCTCACGGCGACCCCCTCGACCCGGTGCTGCTCGATCATCGCGGTGAGGGCCGGACCGCCGGCCCGGATGATCCGCAGCCTCGGGGAATCGACCCTGGGGGCCCACGCCTTGCTTGATCGGGAGGGTGAGCCAGACCTTGCAAGGCGACTGGGTGGTCAGGCCGTGGAACCGCAGTGCCGAGAGCAGGCAGACCACGCCCGCGGGGACGAGCCGTGCAGCCTGGGCGAGGCTATGGTGCTCGCTGACCTCGGCATCCGGCCAGGCGTAGAGTCCCCGCGCGACCCGGTCGGCCTGCCCAAGCCGGTAGAGCCGGTCGAGATAGTCAGGTGGGATGCCATCGCGGACCAGGTCGCGAGGCCGTAGGGTCCCACGCCGGCGAAGCAGCTCCAGGGCCGTATCGAATTTGGTCTCTCGCCCGGCCATTGCAATGATTCCTCGAAAAATATCGATAAAGACCGAGGAATTATTGCATGGCCCGCGAGGGATTTCAAAGGGAGTGGACACCGCCCCTCGGCGGCTGATCATGGCGGTCTTGTGCTTCTGTCCCGGCGAGAGGCGAGCCGGAGTCGGGACGAGGAGCTCGAGGCATTCGCCAACGTTCGCCGGCTCCCTCCCCTACCCGATTTCTGGCGCCAGACAAAGGGCGTTGTCTATCACTAAAGATCGGCCAGAGCAGGGGCACTCCATCTCACCCAGGACCGATGCCGGTCCCTCTCCGATCCAGGGGCGCTATGCCGCGCCGATGACCAGAACCACCGGCGTCGCCTCGACGACCTCGTGGGTCACGCCCCCCAGCCCGTTGAGCTCGAGGATCCGCCCGACCTGAATCAGCAGCCGGTCCAGCAAGCGGAAATTCCCGCCGGTGGCCCGGATGATCGCCGCGACCCCCTCGGCGTCGGTCAGCAGATCCTCGGGCAGCCTCACGCTGGGCTCGAAACCCGGTCGAGGCTACTGGCAAACCCCACCCTTTCGGGTTGGGGGCCTGACAGGAAATCCTGCTGCAAAGCGGCGGCAATTCGAGCTTCATTCGCGCGGGACCGGCGAGCCCATTTCGGGAGGCGGGGTCGGTTGTTCGCCTCGGACCCGAAATCCGTCGCATCCCTCGACGATCTCAATTTCCCGATCGATCGGGAGATTGCGGAGAACCTGATGCGTTCGGCTCGTGGGCCAGCTCACTTCGAGTGTGGGGATGCTGGCCGCCTGACCTAACCCAACGGTCAGACGGAAGGGATTGCCGCCATAGCTTGACCCGCTGGTCACCTCGCGATATCGAGATTCCACTCCGCCGCCGGATATGGCAACGTCGACCCGAAGCCGGGCGCCGATCGCAGCGCGGTTGGTTCTGGTCCCCACGAGGCGGACGGTCAGCCAGTGGTTCCCGTGGCCCGGGTTGAGGAAGAGAGCGTTGTGGGCGCGGTCGCCGGGGGTGGCTCCACCGGCTTCCAGGAAGATATCCTGGTCGCCGTCGCGGTCCCAGTCGGCGAAAGAAATTCCATGTCCCTTCTGGAGGTGCCCGGTGCCTGACGACGTTGTCACGTCCTCGAACCGTCGTCCGCCCACGTTCTTGAAGAGGATGTTGGGGACCAGGTAACGATACTCTGCCCGGCCGGTGCCAAGGTACATGTCGAGATACCCGTCGTTATCGATGTCGCCGAAGTTCGATCCCATGCAGACCAGGACGCGATCGAGCCCGGCCTCCTTCGTGACATCACGGAAGCCGCCAGGGCCCTCGTTGTGGAAGAGGCGGGGCCGCTCGCCGGGCGTCGGCTGGCCGAGATGGCTTCGAATCACGTCGGAGAGCCGGTTGCCGAAGTCGCAGACGAAGAGGTCGAGTCGGCCATCGTTGTCGTAATCCCACCACCAGCAGGCAAAGCTGGAGGCCGGCTCGGTGACCCCTAGCGCCGGGGCGACGTCGGTGAACGTCCCATCCCCGTTGTTCCGGTAGAGGCGGTTCGGGGCGGCATCATTGGAGACGTAAAGGTCAGGATCGCCGTCGTTGTCGTAGTCGCCCCAGGCCGCACCCTTGGCCCAGAGCTGGTTGAGAACCCCGGCCTCGGCGGCGACGTCGGTGAACGTCCCATCCCCGTTGTTTCGGTAGAGGCGGCAGAGGTTCCGGGGGTCAGGGCGGCCAGGATCGAACTCTCCGCAGAGATACAGATCGACGAATCCGTCGTTGTTGTAGTCGCCCCAGGCGCCCGACTGGGTGGCGATCGGAGCGATCAGGCCCGCCTCGGCAGTGACGTCGTCGAAGCGGCCGTTGCCCCGGTTGCGGAGCAGGGAGGGCCGGAGGGGCCGCTCCCAACCGCCCCGGAGCAGGAGGATATCCAGATCACCGTCGTTGTCGAAATCGGCATGGGTGGCATTGGCGGCCCCGACCTGGTCGGCCAGTCCGGTCGGCCCCTCCGGCTCCTGGAACGTTCCGTTGCCCCGATTGAGGAAGAGCGAGGGCCCGCGCCCGGGGTCGATGTTGGACGTGAAGACGTCGAGCAGGCCGTCTCCGTCGAGGTCGTCGACGATGCAACCGCCAGCGTTATTCTCGCCCTTCGCGTCGAGCCCCACCCTCGCGGCGACGTTTGGGAACCGGCCGACGTCGATCCGCGACCGGAACGGGTCAAGAGAGATGAGGTGGGCCGCCGGAACCTTCTCAGGGTATTCGCCCAAAGTCATGTAGGCGAGGTTCAGAAGCCATCGAATACCGATGTCCTCAGGGCGTTTTTCCAGGTAGGCGGTGAAATGCTGGATCGCCTCGCGCGATCCGCTGGTCCGCCGATGTACGGCGGCGCTGGCCAGGGGGAAGATGCAACTGGCGTCGGTGCAGCAGGCAATGCAGTTATCCAGTTCACCCCGCCGCATCGCCGCGACGCCCAGAATCGCCTCGATGTTGGCCTCGAACAGGGGATTTTTTGCCGGATGGAGGTCGCGGACGGATCGGAAGCAGGCCGCGGCCTCCTCGAATCGACCATCAAACATGTGAAGCTGACCGATCCAGAGCTGGTGCTCCGCGGCCAGGAGGGCCTCGGGGTCAGACCTCGGCCGCCCGATCATCGCGAGCCGCCCTGAGTACCGGGCGATTCCCCGCGCCGCCCGACCCTGGCGCGCTGCGGCCACCTGGGCGAGCGACGTTGGATCGGTCTGTGGCTCCTCGAACTGGACGGCGAGGGAGATCCCGCTATCGTCGATCCAGACGTCGGAATAGAGCGGAAGCATCCGCTCCCCCGTGCGCCGGGCCGGTGCAGATTCTGGACGAGGAGAAGGACTTCCGGCGGACGTCAGTTTGAGCAACTCCCTCGGGCCAAGGCCGGTGAGCGCGGCCACCGCCCCGAGGCTCGCCATCGCGATCAGTGCGAGAACACAAAACACCATGAATATTCGCATAAATTTCATAGGTATAGATCTCGCCGCCTAGGAGAAGGACCGAGCCGACGACGCCGGATTGGCCGAGGTGGGGGAACCGGCGCGTTGCCGCAGGCCGGCGAGCCCGATCATTCTATTCTCCCATCGAAAGCCTGCGGTGCAATCCCGGACTTTCCAGCCGGCCGGATCCGCGCCTTGCAATCGCGGCCCCGGTTCAGTGTACTGAACGTCGACTCACACTTTTGAAGGCGAGGGAGGCACCCGATCTCGGTACGTCTTCCCAGGCCGCTCTACTCTTCGTTCGAAGGGCCCTGTTCGATGGATTCACCCCAGGCGATCGCGGCGGCGGAGACGCCCCGATCGAATGCCCATGAGGCCCGGGAGGGCCGGTCATCCGTCGAGATCACGCCGGCAGCCATTCTCGGGATGGCGGTCGGGATCGGACTGGCCGCCGGTTTCCTCGATCTCGGTTTCCTGATCGCCAGGGTCCGCGTGATGAAGGAGGGATTCCATCACCGAGGTCAGGATTTCGTCTGGATGATCCCGGTGGGCGTCGCGCTCTTGACCCTCCTCCCGGCCGCGATCCTGGCCCTGTTTGCCCAAATCCGGCGCGGGGGCGTCCGGGTTGAGATTGTGGTCGGAGTCCTCGTTTTCTTCGCCCTGCTGGACGTCGCGGCCCAACTCCCGCTGGAGATCTGGGCGGTTCCCCTTCTCTGTGGCGGGATTGCCGTCCAGTTTTCGCGGTGGATCCGATCGCACGCCGGGGCCTTCCTGATCCTGATCCGGCGCGGGACAGTGTTCCTGGTCGGCGTCCTGCTGGCGACCCTGGCGATGACGGTCGGCGGTCGGGCCTGGTCGGAATATCACGCTGTGGCCACGTTACCGACGCCGACCACCAAGCGGAACGTCCTGCTGATCGTCTGGGACACCGTTCGCGGCGACCATACCAGCCTGCACGGCTACCCGCGCCGGACGACGCCCAACCTGGAGAAGCTGGCAGGGCGCGGGGTTCGGTGCGACCGGGCCTTTGCGACCTCATCGTGGACCCTGCCATCTCATGCGAGCATGTTTACTGGAAGATGGCCACACCAGTTGGGGGTCGACTGGAACTCGCCGATGCGATCGGACGTACCCACGCTCGCCGAACGCCTCGCCGCCCTCGGCTACGAGACGGCGGGCTTCGTCGCCAATCTCGACTATTGCGGGCGCGAAACCGGGCTTGCCCGAGGCTTTGCGCGCTTCGAGGATTTTCCCATCAAATTTCGGGATATCTTCATTCGGCAAATGGCTTTGGGCCGTCGGCTCATTCTGCGAGAGCGGGTCGTGGCTCTGAACACTCTCCTGGAAAACACCTTCGGACGCTCGTTCGGGCTCTCGCTCCGATCCAATGAGCATCTTAAAACCGGTCACGATGTGAATGGAGCTTTTCTCGACTGGTTCGACGGGCGCCACAGCCGGCGCCGACCTTTCTTCGCCTTTCTGAACCTCAACGACGCCCACACGCCCTACGAGGTTCCCGAGGATTCGGTCGTGGGCTTCGGGATGCGCCCGACCTCCGAGAGCGACCTCAAGACCCTTGCGAACTGGACCTCACTGACCCGGGAGAAGCTATTACCTCGTGACGTTCAACTGGCCACCGATGTCTACGACGATGCTATTGCAGCCCTCGATCGCCGACTGGGGGAGCTTCTTGGAGAGCTCGAGCGGCGAGGCGTGCTTGACGAGACACTGGTGATCGTCACAGCCGATCACGGTGAGCATCTGGGCGATCACGGACTCTACTTCCACGGCTGTAGCCTGTATCGTGAGCTGGTTCAGGTCCCTCTGGTGATCGTCGGCAAGGATTTACCGGCGGGCCGGAGAGTGGCCGAGTCTTTGAGCCTGCGCGACATCCCGGCGACGATCGTGGATCTGCTCGGACTCGAGCCCGATACCCTCCTGCGGGGACGGTCGCTCTCTCGGTTCTGGAACCGAGGCGGCGGGCCGTCGTCGGTCCGTCCACGCTCCGAGCCTCTGCTGATCCAGACCGGGAAGCCGCTCTACCTGGTTAACGGCGGTCGAGAGCCGGTCGCGATCGGGCCGATGTCGTCGGTGGTCGACTCCGGGATGCATTACATCCGCCTGGCGAACCGGCGTGAGGAACTGTACTTCCTGGATTCCGACCCGGACGAGCGACGCAACGTCGGGGCCTCATCGATGGCCGAAGCGCTCCTGGAAGACCTGCGCCGGAAGCTCGTTCAGCTCTTCCAGGAGCCCTGATCCACGTCTGGTTCCGGGGCACGTTCCATCGTATCATCTGGGGCGAGTGTGGCCGAAGTGTTGCGGTTGCTGGGCTGCCACTTTTGAGTGTCCCGGCCGGGTACGGAGTCCCGGGCGACTACTCCGGATGGGGATCTCACTTCATGAACCCCACGAACGTCGAGATTCGGCCCGATGGGAGGATGTCGCAGTCCTCGCGGCGCGCCCGTCGGCTCCTGGCCGTGGCGACGGCTCTGCCGGTGCTGATTCTCGTCGGCGAGTGGTGGGGGCGAGGGCCGCGTCCTGCACGATTGAGCCCGGTCCAGGCGGCATCGGCGCGCGGGCGCAGTTACCTTCGCTCGGGACGGCCCGACCTGGCGCTCCAGGCGGTCGATCCGGTGCGTGAGGCCACGCCGGAGGCGGGCGAGGCCATGGCCGTCGCCGGGCTGGCCCTGATTGAGATGGGACATTACCGCGCCGCCCGGATGGCGCTGGAACGTGCCCTGACCCTCCGGCCGGATCAGTTCGAGGTAGCGGTGACCCTTGGGGAGTTGAACCTCGATCTCGGGAACGTCCGGCGAGGGTCCGAGGTACTCGAGATGGCCGCCCGGCTCCGTCCTCGAGAGTTCGGTGTCTGGCGAATACTCGGCCGTGCTCTGGACGACCTCGACGATCGCGCCGGCGCGGAACAAGCCTATCGGAAGGCCCTCGAAGTCAGGCCTGAGGACCGCGAGGTTCTGAAGTCCCTCGTCGCCCTTCTGGTCAACAACGGGCAGTCGGATCGCGCCGGGCCCTGGGTCGACCGGGCCCTCAGGGTGGCCCCGGACGACCCGGTCGTGCTGGGCCTGGCCGCGCAGGCGGCCTTCGATACAAAACGGATCGATGAGGCGATCTCTCTTGCCGACCGGGCGATCGAGCGGGCCCCGCGGAACATCGAGGCCCTGCTGGCCCGGGCACGCTGCCGGGTGACGCGCTCGGATTGGCAGGCGGCCCGGGCCGATGCGGCCCTTGCCGCGTCGGTGGGCACTGACGACCCCGCCGCGCTACAACTTCTGGGGATGATTGAGTCACGCCTGGGGGAGACCGACCGCGCCCGAGAGGCTCTGGCCCGGGCGAGACGGGCCCAGGAGCGCCGCCGGCAGATGTCCGAGCTGAGCGAGCAGCTCGCGGCGCATCCCGACGACCCGGGGCTCCCGTGGAAGATGGGGCAGCTTGCCGCCGAGGCTGGCTCGGCGCTACTGGCCAGCCGATGCTTCGAGGCCTGCCTGGCCCTCGACCCCGACCACCGAGCGGCCCGTGGCAGCCTGGCGGCCCTGAGGGCCGCGCACCCGGAACTCGGGCGCGATCCTGGACCTGCGGCCCGCCCGGATCTCACCAGTCGCATCCCCAGCCCGGCCCCGCACCCGGCCCGCTGAGGGGGCTGGCCCGCGGGCCCGAGAGGGCCTCGCAGACCTTTCGAGGATCCACCATGCCGAACACGTCCGCCGGAGAACCGAGCAGCGGCCGCCGCACCTCGCAGGGTAGGACGGCCCCTGGGCGGCAGGCCCGGGTGGTCCTGACCCTCTCGTTCGCGGCGATCGCGGGCATCGCAGTCTGGGGGGGCCTCGGCCCGTCCCGGACCGGGCCGGTCGCCTCGATCCGCGGCGTCTACCTGATCGGCAGGGACCGGCCGTTTCCGCCCTCGGGGCGGTATCCCTCGGATCCCTACGTCGGACCGCTCGCCTGCGCCGAGTGCCACCCAGGCGAGTACGCACTGTACACCCAATCCGGACACGCCCGAACTCTCAGCTCGCCCCGACACCGATTGATCGCGAGCCAGCTCGACGGCCAGTCGATCGAGGATCCCGATCAGCCCGAGGTCCGCTGGACCTACCACTGCCGCGACGACGAGCTCTTCATCCGCCGATCGGAGCGGGACAAGATCGAGGAATGTGTTGCCGAGTATGCGTTCGGTTCTGGCCATCACGGCACGACCTTCGTGAGCGTGGTCGACCCGACGGCGCCCGCGATCCTGGAGCACCGCATCTCGTACTATACCGGGGCGAATGCTCTAGGGCTGACCGCCGGTCAGAACGAGCGTCCGCGCCCGCCTGGCCTGGGCCCGCTCGGCCGCGTGATGCCGCCCGACGCCGCGCTCAAGTGCTTCGGCTGCCATTCGACCCATCTTTCCGCCCGCGACGACCGGCCGATCGACGAGGAAACGATGATCCCCAACGTCTCCTGCGAGCGCTGCCACGGTCCGGGCCGGGCGCACGTGGAGGCCGCCCGACGCGCGCCGGATGCCGAGATGAATCTCCCCTTCGGCACCGACCGCTTCACCACCGAGTCGCTGATCCTGCTCTGCGGGACCTGCCACCGGCATCCCTCGAAAGCCCGTCCGGAGGAGATCCGGCCCGACGACCCGCACCTCGTCCGATTCCAGCCCGTGGGCCTCCTCCAGTCCCGATGCTACCGTGAGAGCCAGGGGGCCTTCAGCTGCCTGAGTTGCCACGACCCTCACGCGCGGGCCTCCGCCGATCTCGCCTCGTATCGGGCGGTCTGCATTTCCTGTCATGGAACGCCGGCCGAAAAGCCGACCAGGCGCGGAGCGATCTGCCCGGTCGAGCCCCGAGGCGACTGCATCGCGTGCCACATGCCCCGCGTCGACGCCGGGCAGCATATTCTGTTCACCGACCATTGGATCCGAGTTCGTCACGAGGGCGAGCCGATGCTTCCCCTCAACGGGCCGACGCCGAACCTGAAGTCGCTCAACGCCCCCTCGCCCTGAGGCACGTCTATTCAGGAGGGCGGCCGTCGATCGCGGCCAGGTCGGTGCGGAGGTCCCTGCGTCCCGGGTCCATGGCGATCGCCAGGGTGAAAAGGCCCCGGGCCTCGAACCGACGACCGAGCTGCGCCGCCAGGCGGGCCATCGCCTCGGCGTCCCGGCTGGGCTGGGCCCGCCGATACCGTTCCCAATAGCGCTCCTCAAGCTGATGGATTCTCGCCCCCTCGCTGCGGAGCTTCTCGGCGAGGTCCGGCTGTCCATCCTGAATCGCCATCGCGATCAGGCGGGCGCGCGCGGACCGATCGGCAGGATTCTCGATCAGAACGACGGACAGTGCCCGATGCTCGGCCTCGCGATCCCCTCGCCTCCCGGCCAGCCAGGCCGCACGACCGGCGACGCGAGCCGGCGGCTCCCGGTCTTCTGGCAGGTGGCGAATCGTCTCAATGGCCTCCTCAGTTCGATTTGAGGCGATCGCCCAGTCCAGCCGGGCCCGCCAGACACTCCGGTCGTCGGGGGCTCGGTGAAGGCAGGCGTCGAGCCATCGGCCCGCCTCGTCCAACTCGCCGAGGCGAAGCGCCAGGTTGGCCTTTCCCAGCCAGACACGTTCGTCGTCGGGGGCCAGCCGGCCCGATCGATCGAGGAGCGAACGGGTGGCCTCCACGGGGTCGGGTTTCGCTCCGATCTCGATGTGCAGGCGGAGCAGAAGGATTGCCGGTTCCGTGGCGCCCCGGCCCGCTCGGTCCAGCGCTGTCCACGCCCCCTCGATCAGTTCCCTGGCCTCCTCGTCTCGGCCCTCCTTCACGTAGACGGGAGCGAACTCCATCGCCAGTTCGAACGGATCGATCCTGGGATCAGACACGACCTGGCGGATGAGGCGCTCGGCGTCGGCGAGCCGCCCGCGCTCGACCTCCATCTCCATCCGGCCGACGATCGCCGCGATCGCGAATCGGGACGTCGGAGCGACCCGTGCCCAGGCCTCAGTCGCCGCCTCGTGGTTTCCTCGTGACCGCTCGCAGTACCCGAGCAGGTAGAGGACCCGGTCCGGGTCGGGGCTCCACGGGAGAAGCGCGCGTAGGTCGCGCGCGGCCAGGGCCTGATGATCGCCCTCAAGCTCCTTCCGGATCGATTCCATCGCAAATCGGTATTGCCGGGTGACCCACCATTCCCGGCCGACCCAGCCCCCTGCCCCAACGATCGCGATCAGCGAGCCGACCCAGACCAGCCCCCTCGCACGCTCATTGATCGCCATACGCCGATCCTCCCTCGCCGACTGCTAGGATCCTCTTGGCGGTCTGCGTGCCCCGGTGTTAAGGTTAACCAAGGCCGCGGGCCGGGCCAGAGGGCCGCGGTCGTCGGATTCGTTCTCATCCCGGGCGATTTTATGATCGGTTCGTCGGCTGTTTCCACCGAGCCCGGAACTATCGAACCGAGGCCGGATCGGGATGCCGTCGCCCGATGTTCCGGCGCCGGTGCGCTGCTTCTCGCGGCCGTCTGGTGCGGGCTCGCATCCGGCCTGCTGGAGGTAGGCGTGACCATCCTCCGCAAGCAGTACGGTGCCACGAACCGATTTTACTGGACGACTCGCCATTTCGTCTGGCTGGTCCCACTGATCGATCTGGCGATCCTCGTTGGGCTGGCGGCCGTCCTGGGGATCGTGGCACGGCTGGGGCGACGTTGGGGGCAGGAATGGACCTTCCGGGCAGTCGGCGGGCTGGCTCTTCTTCCGCCGCTCCTGGCCGGCTTCCCCGGGATTTATGCGAGCGCCGGGCTCTTGTTGACAACAGGAATCGCCTGGCGGCTAACCCCGGTCCTCTCGCGACGGCCCGCCGCCGTCCGACGGTTGGTCCGGGTCGGCCTGCCGCTCCTGGCCGCTGCCGTGCTTGCCCTGGGTGCCTCTCTCGCATCGCTCGACCGGCTCGAAGCCCGCCGGGAATGGACGAGCCCCCTGCCCTCGCCCGGCTCGCCCAACGTCCTGCTTATCATCCTGGACACGGTCGCCGCCGACCATCTGGACCTCCACGGCTATCCACGGCCCACCAGCCGGACCCTTACCGAGTTGGCGAGGCGAAGTATCTGGTTCCGCGAGGCGCGGGCCGCCTCGTCGTGGACGCTCCTATCCCACGCCAGCATGTTCACAGGACGGTGGCCCCACGAACTCTCGGCCGGCTGGCTGACGCCGCTCGACGGGGCCCATCCGACCGTGGCCGAGCGTCTCCGATCCCACGGCTACGCCACCGCTGGCTTCGTGGGTAACCTGCAATACTGCGGATGGGACTCAGGGCTAGCGCGCGGATTCACTACCTACCGCGACTACCCCTTCCTCCGCCTTGCTGACCTACGGGCCTCGGTCCTGATCGACCGGCTCACAACCGGTGCCCTGGCCATTCAGTATTATGCAGAGAAATTTACATTTTTTGACAAAATTGGGGCGGCCGTGCGGCCGTTCTGGCAGAGGTTTCTGTACGATCAGAAACGGGCGGAGGTCGTGCATCACGAGTTCCTGGAGTGGCTGGACCACGACCGGGACCCGAATCGGCCATTCTTCGGCTTCCTGAACCTCTTCGACGCGCACAGTCCCTATGAGCTTCGGCCGGCCGGCATCCACCGGTTCGGGGCCCGGCCGCGGAACCAGCACGAGGAAGATCTCCTCACCCAGTGGCTCGACGAGTTCCTACGCGCTCCCTCCGATCGCCTCGTCCCTCCGATTCGCGATCGCTACGATGATTGTGTCGCCGATCTCGAAGAGCAGCTCGGCTGGCTGATCGACCAGCTCGATCGCCGCGGCGTCCTTGAGCAGACCTGGATCATCATCACCTCCGACCACGGCGAGAGCTTCGGAGAGCATCCCGGCGTGTTCTTCCACGGAGGGAGTCTTTATCGAACCGAGCTTCATGTTCCCCTGCTGATCGTCCCACCGGGCCATCGTTTCTCGCCGAGAGTCGTGAACGAGCCAGTCAGCCTGCGGAATCTCGCGGCGACGATCGTCGACATCGCGGGCCCCGGGGCCAGCTCGCCGCCCTTGCCAGGCGTCTCGATGGCAAGGGCGGTCAACAATCCCGAGGGCGAGGCGCCCGCTCCTGGACCGGTCCTCTCCGAGGTCATCCCCAACCGCCGCTCCGACGAGGCCCCGTCGGAATGGCTGCGGAAGACCCGATGGCCTTCGGCCGCGCTAACCGAGGGCGATTGGACCTACATTCGGAGTGGGAAAGCGGCCCGCGAGGAACTGTATCGCATTCGCGAGGATCCTGGAGAGCGGCAAAACCTGGCCAGCGACCCCATCTTGCCGCCAGTCCTCCTGCGACTTAGGGCCGAACTGGATCGCCTCTCGAATGGTGCCCTGACCCCGGATCACTTCCCTCCCTGAGCCGCCGAGGGTCATCCCGACGGCTTACCGCCCCGCCCGGAAAGAACCCGCGACGGGTCCACGCCCAGATCGATCAGGCCGCGCTGGGCCGGCTCGCAGTTCGGCGACCGCGACAGAGCCGCCTGATAGCTCTGGATGGCCAGGCTTCTCATCCCCGCCTCGCTGGCCATCCGTCCCAGCCGGCATCGCAGTTCCAGGTCGTCGGGCCGCTCGAGGATCTGGCTCGAAAGCTCTTCCATCTCCCGGTTGCGCCGCTCGACCTCCTTCCGGCGGCCCAGCGTCTGCTCGGATTCCCGCTTCAGTCCGAGAACGGCCTGGATCGAGCCGACCAGGCCGAGCGTGGCCGGGTCGTTCGGGTTCAGCTCGCAGGCTCGCTCGGCCGAGGACAATGCCTCCTTCGGGCGCCCCTCTTTCAGGCGAATCCGCGCCTGGAGAACCAGTGCCTCGCGGTGGTCGGGCTCCATCGTGAGCGACTGCTCGACGAGGCTCAGGGCGTCTCGGTCTCGGCCCAAGTCCAGAGCCGCCTCGGCGGCGAGCGTCAGCAATCGGGGATCGTCGGGACGATCGCGCATGAGGCCCTCGATGATCGGCCCCGCCTCGCGCGCCTTGTGCGACCGGACCAGGGCCTCGATCAGGCCGAGTCGCGATTCCCGGTGGTCGTGCCGACGGACGAGCGCCCGCCGGAAGGCTTCGATCGCCTCATCGTAGCGCCGGAGCGGGAGGTAGACCAGCTCACCCATGGCATACCATGGGCGGAAATCGTGGGAGTCGATCCGTGCGGTCGCCTGGAGAACCTGAAGGCCGCGATCAGTCTCGTTGGCACTCAGGTAGATCGCCGCCAGGACCCTGCCCGCCGCGGCATTGGGGCACAGGGACCAGGCACGCTCCAGGTCACGCCGCGCCGGGGCGACCTCCTCGAGGCTGGCCTCGGCGACCCCTCGGATCGTCAGGGCCTCGGCCTCCGAGGCGCTTCCTTCTCGGATTCGAGAGACGGTCAGAATGGCGCGACGGAACCGTCCTTCTTCCAGATAAGTGTGGCCGTTGGCCAGCGCTTCGGCCTCGGCGCGCCGACGGGCCCGGGACGGCCAGGGAAGAGGCGCATCCTCACCGAGGAATCCGTCGGCGAGGAGCACGACCGAGACCATCGTGACCATCACGACAATGGGGATGGCCCATACCCGACGCGGCCGGGATAACCGTCGCGACATCGGCGCCTCACTGCCCCGGATCGCGGCCGGCCCCGACCCACGCGAGGAATCCGAGCGGATAGGGGCCCGAATTGGAGCCCCAGGCCGATCCTCGGTTGCCACGCGGTCGCGTCGGGCTGGATGCCAAGTCGAGAACCTTCGATCAATACGAGCCGGATGAGACGACATCGCTACCGGCCTTCGTACCCAGATACCACATGATGTTCATCGAAGTGCTCGACTTGATGAACTGTACGTGGCCGTCGGCGAAGGCCACGTTGGCGCCGCCGGGATGGAAGCTGCTCAGGTTGTACATGCCCGGCGCATCGAAATCGCCGCCCCACGACTCCATGTTGCAGTTGTAGTACGACGGATTGGGTGGCAGGAGGGTGGTACCGAGCGTGTGGCCGAACATCCCCGTGGCCCACTCCCGACCAAGCATCCCCTTGTTATCTTCCCAGCTACCAAGTGTGCTCGGGGCTTTCGCCTGGCAGGCGTTCAGGAAGGCCATGAACGTCTGGATACCCGCAGACGGCATGCTACTGGCCGTCGAGTTGTTCCAGCTTCCAAAAGGTTTGCCGCCGTTCGAGCTGGGAAATGTGTTCGTGCGGATATTAATCGCGTCCTGGAGCGAGAGCTTCGTGCAATTGAAGTCGCCCATCTTCCACTCGCCGAAGGCGATCGTGTTGCTGGTTCCGTCGGTGATGTCGCGGAAGCCGATCGCTCCCGACATCCCCTTGCCCACAATCTGGAAAATCCCCGGTGGATTCGCGGACGCCCAGGGGACGACGCATGGGCCAACCGAGCCCCAGTAGTTATTACCGGGATACTGATTATTCATGTAGTAACCGTCCCCCCCGATCGGAAGGGGCGAAGAAGGGCAGAGGAACGAGCTGATCCGCTGGCCAAGAGCCGTCTTCTGGATCCCATTCTCCAGGTTCGCCGTTGTGCAAATACTCCAGTTGATGGAGTTGTAGGTCGGGCCTTGCTCCAGGAAAGGGAGCATGAGGGCCTGAGGGCTGCAAGCTCCCCAACCCGAAGACCCACCAGCGATGTAACCGTAAGCGAAGCTACTGATGGGAGCGTTGTTCTGGTAGCACATGGGCAGCCCGTTCGTGGCCGACTCATAGTTCGCCAGAGCCAAGCCGAGTTGCTTCATGTTGTTGGTACACTGCGACCGACGGGCCGCCTCTCGGGCTGCCTGAACCGCGGGCAGCAACAATGCGATCAGGACGGCGATGATGGCGATGACGACCAGCAACTCGATCAGGGTGAAGCCGAGCCGTAGCCGTCCACGCAGACACTTGAGACACTTCATCGAAAGGTTCCTCGAGACGAGTGACAAAAACGAAATGAACGATTGCCTCTCTCAATTCTCCGAGATTGGGAACCAGTGCAAGAAGTACTCGCCGCGGCGAGGGAGTTGAAGCCGTTGCATCTCGCCCTTCTCCAGCCTGAGTCACCCCGAAACATTCGAAAATAAAAGATGCAACCGCGGGGAGACACCGTGAAATCAGGTAGGCGTCGGGTAAGATGATTCTCCGTTCCTTCAGCTCCCTGGCTTGCGCATCATCTTCTTGTACATGTCGTTACTGCCGTAAGCCTTGCCCTCTGCTGTCTCGTGCGGCTTGACAGCCTCTTTCGAGGGAGCGGGTGGGGTTTCGGTTGGCTTCGTTGGCGTGGGGTTGTCCGCCCCGCTGCAACCGGAGAAGATCCCGCCAGCGACACACGCCAGCACAAACGTAACCTGAAGAGAAGTCGCTCTCGCTCTCATGGAAGAAAAGCCTCTCGTCACGAGTGCCACCTAGCACACAAGCACGATCTGCCCCGTCGCCGAAATGGAGGTTGGCAGATCGACCGAACTGACAGCCGAATCGCAAAGCGTCGCATGAGGAAGTTGGGTCGCGAATGCGACCTCGCCCGCTAAAGGGTATCAAACACCGGAATCTTATCAGTCCCCTGACAATGGAGGCAAACAAATTCTTCATCTTAACGATTTAATGGTTAGCCTGGGACGGCACATGTCTTTACCGGTGTCCCCTGCCGCTCGTGCTCCAACCTGATAGTTCCCAGTTCGGGATCGGCTCGGACGTGTTGCGGACTTCGGCGATGGTGAATTAGATTTGACCTGGAGAGCGTGGGATTCCGACGGTCAAAGGGTTCGACCGTGGTCGCGGTCCCTTGTTCTCACGCCGTCAGTCGATGGCGAACGAATTGAGTCGGATGCGGGACCGCCAACTCGCCGCTCTGACCGAGGCCGTCCAACGGTTCCGTGTCGCGTCGGCCTCGAGCCACCGGGGAACTTGCCTCCGAGCGGGCGGGATAGGTGTGAGTGTGAGTTTGGGTTTGGGGCCGTCCCAGGGGCCTGGCGCGGACTTTCCATGTCGTCGAGGAGACGGACAATCGACGTGACGAAAGGAGAGCAATTATGAATGCCGAACCAGCTCAATCGAACTCGCCATCACCCCCGACGGACGGCCCTGAAGCGGGGGCCGCGGATCTGGGCACGGAGTCGGCGGCATCCGCGAGGGGAGCGGCCCGCGGCCCGCTTTGGCTCCCATACCTGGGGGCCGGGCTGGTCGCCGCGCTCCTTGGCTGGGCGGCAGGCGAGTGGATTTACCCGGCATTCCCTTTCGAATACGAGGCGGTCTATCCGGCGAATTACAAGACGCTTGGGGGTTACCAGAAGGAGGCCATGGATTCGAGGATTCAGGCCCTGGCGCGGGGCGCCGCCGATCGCAAAAGGGCGGCGGCGAGCTTTGCCTGGCTGGGGTTCGTCCTGGCCGCAAGCCTCGGGTGGATGGGTAACCGCGCGGCCAGTTCGACCCGGAGCCGGATCATCGGGGCGGTTGCGGGGGGTGCAGTCGGCGCGGCGACGGGAGCGGCGGTGTCCTGGATCGCCGTCCCGCTCTTCTATCGGTATCAGGACCCCGATTCGGGCCTGCTCGTTCTGTTCTTGACCCATGCGGCCATCTTCGGAAGCGTGGGAGCCGCTTCCGGGCTGGCCCTGGGCCTTGGGATGGAAGATCGATCCAGGCTCGGGCCAGCGATTCTCGGCGGATCTCTCGGAGCCCTCATCGGAACGATGGCCCTGGAGGCGAGCAACTCCCTGGCCTTCCCGCTGATGCGTACCTTCGAGCCGATCGCTTCTCAGGGGGCAGCACGCGGTCTCTCATACGCCTGCGTGGCGGTGAGCACAGCCCTCGCGAGCGGCCTGGCCGCCGAGTGGAGGCAGGGCGGTCCGACCCCTCGCCGACCGGGATAATCCCGACGGACTCTGATCGGATCCCGTCGGGTCTCCATCAGAATCCTCAGCGAAGGGTGGATGGTGTCATGGGGAGCTTTCCGGAGCTCCGATATCATTTCGGCTGGATCGTGGCGGGCCTGGCGGCTCTGTTCGGAGCGGTAGCCGGGCTTGGGTGGTGGGCCGGCCTCGGCGCCGGGCCGGGCACCGACGTTCCGGGTCGGGAGGCCCGGGCGCTGCTGATGCTCGGGACGTTCCGCTCAGCCCGGCACGATCCCGAGGGCGCAGCGAGTGCGTTCCAGCGCGCCTTCGACCTCGACCCGGAAGGCAAGTCCGCCGCGCCTCTCCCATTACTCGCCCTACAGCGACAGTCGGCGGTGCGATTGATGAAGTAGGTCGAGTTCCCATCCGTGCGCGCCGCCCAGAGCGTGCTTCGGCTTCATCGAACGATTCCATCAGAAAGCATCATCGCGGCTCAATGCCTTCCTGGACACC
>DAHZZC010000695.1 GCA_027435495.1 Planctomycetales bacterium | reverse complement strand
GCCGTCAATCCGCGTCTCCCAGGTGGGGAGCGTCCGTGAGGTCGAAATGTGGATTGGCTTAACGGCGATTTCTATCCGGCCCGATCCGACTGCCAGTGGGGCATGGTTCCCAAAACCTGCCGGTCCCAGGCACCGCCCTCGGATCGTCCCAAAGTGATTCCAGGTTCATTGCCGATGGCCGCCGGGCGGTTCGGCGCGGTCGAACTGCCAGGCACGCGGGATAAAAAGATCGCGTGACCATTGACGGACACCCATTCCCCGGCGGCGAAGAGCCTGGTGCAGGCCTTGCATGGCTTTCAAGGACCGATCGAAACCGGAATAACTCAACCAGCCGGCAAAACGTCCGTCGTCGATCTGCGCTCGTGAATTGATTGCCCGGGTGCCAATGATCGTCGCGTCGAAGATCTCGCTCAGAACGGTCAGGATTTCCTCAGAGCCCGTAATGCCGGCGTTCGACGCGTTCCCGGCGACATCGGGCCAGCTCAGGTTCAAGCTGCAACTCAGGAACCTCTGCTCCTCGGGGACAGCCTGGCCCAGCCAGAGGACGCCCGCGTCGTCCCACTGGTAGCGAACGCAGAGGTGCTCGATCGCTACCAGGTGCACCGGGTCGATGTCCTTGTCGTGAAGTCCGGCGTGGACGGTCTCGGCACTCGGCTCCGGGCGGCGACGAGCCGAGCCTGACGCGGCGGTCGGAACGGTGCGATCGGGGCGGCTCTCGAAGTGGGCCGCCCGGACGACCCGGGCCGAGCAAAGGAGCTCATACGATTGACTCAGGATTCGGAAGGCCCAATCCTCGCCTCCCTTGTCGGGGTGGTAAACCTTGGCCTTGGCCCGGTAGGCCTCTCGGATCTGTTCCAGGGAGGCGTCGGCCGGAACGCCCAGGACCTTCAGAGGGTCGATCTCGAAGCTGAACTGGGACACGTCTCGGTCTCCGGGCAGCGCCTTGGGGCCGGATGTTCGGCGGGATCAGGCATCGCCGATCGGCCCGCGCCGGATCAGGTCAGTGTGGTGGCGGCTGTCGGCCGTTGGAGAGGCGTCGCCGGAGGTAGGAGGCCCGCTCGACGTTCCGCTCCTCGACGCCTAATTCCGAGCCCCGGAGCTTCTGCAAGAAGGCTGGCTGGGTCTGAATGAAAAGCTCGTTCACCGTTGCAATCGAGAGGTCGTCGATCAGCCCCAGGTTGATTCCCATGCGCACGCTGGACAGCAGAAGCATAGTTTCTTCGCTCGAGATCGTCTGGGCTGTCTTCAAAACACCGTAGGCCCGGCTCACCTGGTCGTGCAAGTGCTGCCGTCGTTCGGTGAGGAGAGTCTGGCGGGCGTTCCGTTCGTATTGCAGAACCTGGGGGACGACGTCAGTGAGGATTTTGATGAGCTCCGGCTCCGACTTGCCGAGCGTCTGCTGATTAGAGATCTGGTAGAAGTCGCCGGAGGCCTGGCTCCCCTCGCCGTAGAGCCCGCGCACGGCCAGGTTGATCTTCTGGAGGGCGCGGAAGACCTTGTCGATCTGTTTGGTCTGGACCAGTCCCGGCAGGTGGAGCATCACGCCGACCCGGATTCCTGTGCCGACGTTGGTCGGGCAAGCGGTCAGGTAGCCGAGCTCTGAGCTGAAGGCGTAGGCCAGTTGCTCTTCGAGCTGGTCGTCGAGGTGGTTGATGGACTCCCAGACCTCGGGCAGGCGGAAGCCGGAGAGCATGTACTGAACGCGGAGGTGGTCCTCCTCGTTGACCATGATGGCGACGTTTTCCTGCGAGCTGATGGCGACGCCTCTTGGACCGTCGCTGTTGGCGAGCTCGCGAGAGACGATCTGTCGCTCGACCAGGAACTGGCGGTCGAGCGTGCCCAGCCCGTTGACATCCAGGTACGAGAGCTCGAGGTGGGCGTGGGCGATCGCAGCGCGAAAGTTGGCCTCGATCTCCGTCTTTTCGCTCCGGCTGGCGCGATTGGTGAAGGGGAAATCGGCGAGATTGCGGGCCAGCCGGATGCGAGAGCACATCACGATGTCGCTCTCGGGGCCGGTGCCACGCAGCCACTCGCCGGATGATTTGGTGAGGTCGTCGAGAGTCATGCCTGGATTTCCTCGGGGCGGAGCTGGTCACGCAGCCGCGCGGCCTCTTCGTAGTCTTCGCGAGCGATCGCCTCGCGGAGCCGTGTGCGGAGCCGGAGCCGCTCCTCGGCCCGGTCGGCCGGACGGGCCGTCTTGCCGACGTGGCGGGTCGCCCCGTGATAACGCTGGATCAAGGGAAGCAGCCCGGCGGCAAAAACCCGGTAGTCGCGAGGGCATCCAAGTCGGCCACCGGCCCGGAATTCCATGAATTTCAGACCGCAGTCCGGACAGGTCCGCTCAGCAAGCTCGCCGACCAGTTCGCCGACGTGCGCCACGATCAGTGTCTGCACGACGGAATCAAGCGCCAGGTCGGGCGGCGAGTCGGGCAAGGTCAATCCGGCCTTCCGGGCGCACCCTGGGCAGAGGTGCAGCTCGCGCCGCTGTCCCTTGACCCGCTCGGTGAGGTGGATGGATGCCTCCTTGTGGCAACGCTGACACCTCATGGGTACGACCACCCAGATAGCGGCGACCAGTCGTCCGGCCTGGATCGCCTGGTTCGACCGGGATACGACGCGGTCGTCATCGTCCCTGCTCTTTCTCGATGGTCTTGATCTGGTCTCTCAGCCGCGCCGCCGCCTCGTAATCCTCGGCGGCCACCGCGCGCTTCAACTCGTTGCGAAGCTGAATAAGCGTCGTCTGCTGCTGCGTGTTCCGGGGCGCCCGCCTCGGGACCTTTCCTGAGTGACGCGTCTCGCCGTGAATGTTCTCCAGCAGCGGCATCAGCTCCTCTCGGAAGACCTCGTAATCATACGGGCAGCCCAGCCGACCCGAATTTCGAAATTCCAGGAAGGTGATCTGACAGACCGGACAGACCTGCTTGTCCGCTGGCGAAGGCTCGCGGAGCGAGGCTGGCTGGCTGACCAATTTCTTGGCGATCTCGCTCATGCTCGGCGCCTCAAGCGCCTCTTCAGGCGGGGCGAGGTGCTGCCGGGCGTGCTCATCGCAGAAGTGGTACTCGCGGTGTTTCCCCTTCTCGATGATGTCGGTGATGTGGAAGGTGGCGGGCTTGGCGCATTTCTGGCATTGCATGGAGCGACTCCGCCGGCCCGATCCACGCCCTAGGCGGCACGACACCCGGGACGTCCGCCGCACCTCCCGACCGAGTTGAATCGGGAGGGCAGGGGACGACGAGCCGGCCGCCCGGGGATATCGCCGTCCGATCGCGATGGAGCGATAGCTACATCGTATTCTAATTCTCGGGACGGGGGTGTCAAGCAACCAAGATCGGCCCCGCGCCACCAGGCCGGTGCATGGGGGTATCCGCCGAAAAGGCAAGGAACAGCGCGGTTTCCGCCGCGGCGGCCCTTGTGGTCCCGACGGGCGGCGGTTATTGTTCAGGCAACGTCGACGCCAGCCAACGACCGCACGAGACCCCCTTCCGATGAGCCGCTATCGCCCTTCGTTCGAGGAGTTTGCCCGCCACCTTGGCCCCTCGGTCTCGTGTGTCCCCGTCTACCGACAGCTCACGGGCGATGGTCTGACGCCCGTCTCCGCTTTCCGACGAATCGCCCGGACGGCCCCTTCCTTCCTCTTTGAAAGCGTGATCGGTGGCGAAAAGGTCGGTCGGTTCAGCTTCCTCGGCACCCAACCGTTCCTTCGGTTCGAGGCCCGAGGCACGGAGGTCTCGATCATCGAGACCGGCCGCGAGGCCGAGGCCCAACGGTTCTCATGCGCCGATCCCTTTGCCGAGCTTGAGTCTCGGATGGGGCGATACCGGGCCGCGCCGATGCCGGGTCTTCCCCGTTTCGCCGGGGGAGCCGTCGGCTTCGCCGCTTACGACGCCGTCCGATATACGGAGAACTTGCCCGATGCCCCGCCGGACGACCGGAACCTGCCCGATCTCTCATTCGCCTTCTATGACCGAATGGTCCTCTTCGACCACATTCGAAAGACGATTCTGGTCGTCGCTCAGGCACATGTCGGCCCCGGAGCCGATCCGAGAGCTGCCTACGAAGACGCCTGTCGGCGGGTCGACGAACTGGTTGACCATCTCGCGACCCCCGACGCCGAACTC
>DAHZZC010000694.1 GCA_027435495.1 Planctomycetales bacterium | reverse complement strand
GCGGGATCCTGCTGGCCCTCCTCCTGACGGGCGGCCTGGCACGCACCGTCCGGAGCCAGGCCATCGAGCGTGACCGGCTCCAGACCGAGCTCCGGCGGAACGAGAGACTTGCCGCGCTCGGAAAGCTGCTGGCCGGCGTGGCGCACGAGGTCCGCAACCCGCTCGCCGGCATCCGGTCGACGGCCCAGCTCTGGCAGCGCGGGGTCGTCGGGCTGGACGACGAATCGCTCGGCGGGCTGCTTCACGAAGCCGATCGGCTCGAACAGATCGTCTCGCGCCTCCTGCAATTCTCGCGTGCCGACGCGCAGGACCTCGTTCCGGGCGATCTCAATGACGTCGTCACCGAAGCAGCGCGGCTGGCCGCCGGCGCTGCCGAGTCGCGGGGAGTGCGGATTGAGCTGGAGGCCGACCCGGGCTTGCCGCCCGCCGCAATGGCCGCGCCGGCACTCCTGCAAATCTTCCGCAACCTGACGACCAACGCCGTGCAGGCGATGGAACCGGGGGGCGTTCTGCGGCTGGTCACTCGGCGTGATCCCTCGCGTCGAACAATCACGGCGAGCGTTCTCGACACCGGGCCGGGGCTGGCTCCCGAAACGCTGAAACATCTATTCGAGCCGTTCTATACCACGAAGCCCGAGGGAACCGGTCTGGGCCTCGCCATCGCTCGGGAGATCGCCCTGGCGCATCGCGGTGAACTGCGAGCGGCCAACCGGGCGGATCGGCCTGGGGCCGAGTTTACACTCGTCCTCCCCATCGTCGAGCCCTGGAACAACGGAGCCTCGCATCCATGAACAACCCCGCAATCATTCTCGTCGCCGACGACGACCGGACGATCCGGCGCAACCTGGTCCTGTTCCTCCGGGCTGAGGGCTACGAGGTTCTCGAGGCTGCGGACGGGCTCCAGGCGATCGCCCAGATTCGGAGCCACGCCCCGGACGCGGCTCTGCTGGATCTGAAGATGCCAGGCCGCGACGGGATGGAAGTCCTTGGCGAGCTCGGCCCGTCCCGGATCGCCGACCTTCCTGTGATTGTGGTCACAGCCCTGGGAGGCTCGGCCGCGGCGATCGAGGCCATGCGACGAGGAGCCTACGACTACCTGACCAAGCCGTTCGACCTCGACGACGTCCTGTTGACGCTCCGGAGAGCCCTCCGCCAGAAGGCACTCGCCGAGGAGATCCAGGCGCTCCGTGAGAAGGCCGGCGAGGCGACGATCGCCCCGTCCGACGACGCCGACGACGAGGAGCCACAACTCGTTGGCCAGAGCGCAGCGATGCGCGAGGTCTTCAAGGCGATCGGTCGGGCCGCGGCGACCGACGCGCCGGTCCTGATCGTCGGTGAGAGCGGGACCGGCAAGGAACTCGTTGCAACGGCGCTGCACCGCCACTCCGACCGCGCCGCCGGCCCCTTCATCCGGGTCAACTGTGGCGCCTTGCCTGAGGGCCTCATTGAAAGCGAGCTGTTCGGACACGAGCGGGGTGCCTTCACGGGCGCCGACCGTCAGAAACCGGGTCGGTTCGAGCGCGCGGCACGCGGGACGATTTTCCTGGACGAGGTCGGGGAACTGCCGCTCTCGGCCCAGGCGAAGATCCTCCGTGTTCTTCAGCAGCGCGAGTTCGAGCGGGTCGGCGGGACGGAAACCCTTCGGACCGACGCCCGGGTGATCTCGGCGACGCATCGGGACCTGGCGAAGGAGGTGGCCGCCAGCCGATTCCGCGAGGACCTGTATTACCGGCTGAACGTCGCCCGGATCGTGATCCCGCCGCTCCGCGACCGTCCGGAGGACATCGGCCCACTCGCCGAGCACATCCTCGCCCGTCTCGAACGGCGACACGGATGGGCAATGCTCTCGCTCTCACCTGAGGCGATGCAGGCGGTCCGCGACCGATCGTGGCCGGGGAATGTCCGTCAGCTTGAGAACACCCTGGCAAGGGCTGCGATCACCGCGAGAGGCCGCACCATCCTTCCCGATCACCTCGACGTGGAGGACATCGCCGATCCCGAGATCCCCACGACGGCCGACTCCGGCGAGCCGATCCCCTTGCGGGCTTTGCTCGCCGAGGTCGAGCGTCGGGCGATCCAGCGCGCCCTGATCGCCTGCCAGGGAAACCGCACGAGGACGGCCGAGCGCCTGGGCATTAGCCGTCGACAGCTTTTCGACAAGATCCGCGAATACGACCTGCATCCCTGAGGCGATCCGTGAACGAGGACCGCGCCAGTTCCTCCCGCATCTGGCCTTGCCAGGCCGAGGATTCGCGCGTCTTTCAGCGATCACCCGCCGTCCCGGTCGATCCCGACTCCTTCAGGAGCCGAATCAGGTCGTCCTTCCAGACAGCGGCCAGCGTGTGAGTCCCGTGGCCTCGCGTCTTCTCGGTCCTCGGATAGACGACGGCGCGGCCCCGCGAGACTCGGCGAATCTCCTGTTCGAGGATGCCCAGTTCAGGTGGGTTGATCAGGTCATCCTCAAAGTTGATCGCGACCAGCGGCGCTCGAATCCTCTCCAGGCCCGGGCCGGGATCGTAATCCGCCGAGGCCGCAACGGCATACATCACATTATTGGCGTCCGACCGCTGGACCACCTGCTCGACGAAGGCATCGAGGACGCGGTCGGCCGCCTCCCGGGTCGGTGCTTCCTTCTGCCGCTGCACCGGGTTGTTCGACAGGAGGTAGAGCATCTCGGCGGCCGTGCGCAGGCTCGGCGGTTGCTGTTTGTAGTCGCCGTGGTCCCAGGCCGGATCGTTCCGAATCGCGTCGATGATGACCCGGCGCCAGGCGCGATTCCGGCCTGAAATCTGGGTCGGGAGCGAGGCCAGCGGCAGCAGCGCGTCCATGAATTCCGGATGCGTCCCGCCCCAAAGCCAGGTGTGCATACCGCCCATCGACGTTCCCATGACCAGTCGAAGATAGTTGACCTTCAGACCATCGGTCAGCATTCGGTACTGCGCTTCGATCATGTCGCGATAGCCGTAATGCGGGAACCGGGCGTGCAGGCCATCGCTCGGCTTGCTGGATTCTCCGTGGCCAATCCCGTCGGGCAAGATCAGGAAAAAATGGCGGGCGTCGAGCGGCTGGCCCTCGCCAAAGAGTTCGCCAGCAAACTCGGGCCGAAGGAAGTTGGCGCCGCTCCCGGTCGTCCCGTGGAGGATCAGGACTGCGTTGCGAACGGTCCCGCCCCCGTCTCGCCTGGGTGTCCCGATCGTCCGGTAATGGATTCTCAGCTCGGGCATCCTCTCACCCGAGGCGAACCGGAAATCGTGAATCACGTGGTCGCCAGGGGTCGGGGCGGGATATTCGGCCGCGGTCGTCGATACGGCGGCCAGCAGGATCAGAATAGGAGAAAGCATTCTCATCGGGGTCGGGCCCTCTGGACAGGAACCTGGTCGGATGGGTCGAAATCTCCGAGGGCCGTGGGGAGGATCGGC
>DAHZZC010000693.1 GCA_027435495.1 Planctomycetales bacterium | reverse complement strand
CCCGCCGCCGAACACCTTCCCCGGGGACCCGGCTCGGAGATCCTTCGCGACCTGATGCAGCGTGCCACGCCGATCCTGGCCGATCACCCGGTCAACCGGGCCCGGATCGCCGCCGGGAAGAAGCCGGCGAACGCCATCTGGCTCTGGGGACAGGGCCGGGCGCCGATCGTCCCGAAATTCGAGGATCAGCACGGGATTCGGGGCGCGATCATCTCGGCGGTTGACCTCGTTCGAGGGACCGGCCAGCTTGCCGGCTGGAGCCGAATCGAGGTCCCCGGCGCGACAGGTTACCTCGACACGGATTACGCCGCCAAGGGCCGCGCGGCGATCGAGGCGCTCGACGAATTTGACCTGGTCTGCGTTCACGTCGAGGCCCCCGACGAGGCGAGCCACGAGGGCCGGGCCGACGCCAAGGTCGAGGCGATCGAGCGGATCGACTCGGCGATCGTCGGGCCGGTCCTGGACGCGCTGCAGCGGTTCGACCGGTGGCGGATCTTCGTCTCGCCCGACCATTCGACGCTGCTCCGAACCCGGGCCCACGACCGCGCACCGGTCGCCTGGGCGATGGCCGGGACCGGGCTGGCACCCTCGGGCGCCTCGTACAACGAGGTCGAGGCGGCTCAACCGGGCCGCCCATCGTTCGACCGCGGTTTCCAGATCATGAAACAATTCCTCGACCTGGGCTGGGACGGCCGGGCCTGATTGATCCATCGGCGCTGGTCTCGTCGGTCGAAGATGGCCGGCGAGGGCCCGCCACGGGAGCATTCCACTTGGCGTTGATCGTGCAGAAATTCGGCGGCACCAGCGTCGCCGATTCCGACAAGATCCTGGCGGCGGCTCGTCGGGCAATCCAGGCCCACAACCGAGGCGATCGCGTCTTGATGGTCGTCTCGGCCCGCGGCCATACCACCGACGAACTCGTCGCGCTGGCGAAGGAGATCACCGAGACCCCGCCCGCCCGCGAGATGGACATGCTGCTCTCGACCGGCGAGCAGGTCAGCGTCGCGCTCATGGCGATGGCGATCGAGAGCCTGGGCGTACCGGCGATCAGCTTCACGGGAGCCCAGATCGGTCTTGTGACCGATAGTTTCCACACCCGGGCACGCATCCGGAACATCTCCACCGAGCGGATGCTCCAGGCCCTCGGCGAAGGGAAGATCGTGATCGTCGCCGGCTTCCAGGGAGTCGACGAGAACTACAACATCACCACCCTCGGCCGGGGCGGCTCCGACACGACCGCCGTGGCGCTCGCCGCGGTTCTCGGCGCGGACGGGTGCGAGATTTACACGGACGTCGACGGTGTCTACACGACCGATCCCCGGGTCGTCCCCGAGGCCCGCAAGATCGACCGGATCAGCTACGACGAGATGCTCGAGCTGGCGAGCCTGGGGGCCGGCGTGATGCACTCGCGATCGATCGAGTTCGCCAAGAAGTACGGCGTCCCGATCCACGTCCGTAGCTCGTTCTCCGACGCACCCGGGACCTGGATCGTCGACGAGGAATCAGCGCGTCGGGCCGGTGCCGTCGTCACCGGCGCAGCGCTCGCGAAGGACGAGGCGCGGATCACGATCCTCGGCGTTCCCGACCGGCCGGGTGTTGTCCACGGGATCTTCCGGACGATCGGTGCCTCGCATCTGGTCGTCGACATGATTGTGCAGAACGTCGCGACGAGCGGAAAGACGGAGGTGAGCTTCACGGTCGCGAAGGGCGACCTGGCCGAGACCCTCCGCGCCGCCGAGTCCGCAGCGCGCGAGTGCGGGGCCTCGGGCGTCACGCACGATGCCGACGTCGCGAAGGTCTCGGTCGTCGGCCTGGGGATGCGGACCGGGACGGGCGTCGCGACGGCGATGTTCGAGGCGATCGCGAAGGCCGGGTTCAACATCCAGATGATCACGACCAGCGAGATCAAGATCAGCGTGCTGGTCCGGCGGAGTGAGGCCGTCGCCGCACTTCGGGCCGTTCACGAGGCGTTCCGGCTCGACCGGGGCACGGTGGAGGAATCGCCGTTCGTCCCGAGACGCTCCGACACTCTCATGGATCTGGTCCCGCTGGTCGAGGCCAGCGGCGACGGCCAGCCACCCAGAACGCTCGGAATGGAAGACCTCGTCATCGGCGGGGTCGAGCTGGACGAGTCTCAGGCAAGAATCACCCTTTTTCACGTCCCCGACCGGCCCGGTTATGCGGCGAAGGTCTTCCGGGCGATTGCCGACGCCGGCGTCTTCGTCGACATGATCGTGCAGAACGTCGGTGCCGCGGGCGACTCCATTCTCTCGTTCACCGTCCCTCGAGAGTCGGCCGAGCGTGCCGTCGAGGCAGTCCGACCCACCAGCTCGCACGAGATCGCCGTCGAGCCAGCCATGGCGAAGCTCTCGGTGATCGGCGTTGGGATGCGGACGCATACGGGCGTCGCTACCCGGATGTTTGCCGCGCTCGCCGAGCGCGGGATCAACGTCAACCTGATCAACACGAGCGAGGTCCGTATCAACGTCGGCACCGACGTCGACCGCGGCCGAGAGGGGCTCGAATGCCTTCAGCGAGCCTTCGCGTTGACCCGGGACAACGCGCGTCCTCTCTAAAATAGGGATTGAAGCAAGCCCATCCAACCGAGAAAGGTCGATCCGTGTCGAGCGAAACGAGCGGTGCGCGAGAGAAGGTGGTCCTCGCTTACAGCGGCGGACTGGATACGTCGGTCGCGGTCAAGTGGATCAATGAAACCTATAACATGGACGTGATCGCCTACACGTGCGACCTCGGCCAGGGGCAGGACATCGAGGCGATCCGCCAGAAGGCGCTCCGCACCGGAGCGATCGACGCCATCGCCGAGGACGCCCGGAACCTCTTCATCGACTACTTCGCCTATCCGTCGCTCGCCGCCGGGGCGCTCTACGAGGGGAAGTATCCGCTGGCGACGGCACTTGGACGTCCGCTCATCGCACAGCTCATGGTCCGGGTGGCGCGCGAGCACGGCGCCTCGGCCGTCGCACACGGCTGCACCGGCAAGGGGAACGACCAGGTCCGGTTCGACGTGACATTCCAGACGCTCGCGTCCGACCTCAAGATCATCGCTCCGGTCCGTGAGTGGAAGTGGACCCGGACGCAGGAGCTCGAGTTCGCCGCGAAGCATGGGATCGAGGTCGAGGCGACGAAGAAGTCGATCTTCAGCACCGACCAGAATCTGTGGGGCCGATCGATCGAGGCGGGCATCCTTGAGGATCCCTGGGTCGAGCCGCCGCCCGAAACCTTCCAGTGGACCACCGATCCTCGTCAGGCTCCCGACGAGCCCGAGGAGGTTGAGATCGGCTTCGAGGCCGGCAAACCGGTCTCGATCGACGGCCGGACCCTCGACGGGATCGAGTTGATCGACGAGCTGAACCGACGTGCGGGACGGCATGGCGTCGGCCGGATCGACCACATCGAGAACCGCCTCGTCGGGATCAAGTCGCGCGAGATCTACGAGGCGCCCGCGGCCGTATTGCTTCACGAGGCGCACCGAGAGCTCGAGTTCCTCACGCTCTCGAAGGAATCGCTCCGGTTCAAGACGCTCGTCAGCCAGGCTTATGCCGATTTGATCTACAACGGCCTCTGGTTTAGCCAGCTTCACCAGGACCTGATGGCTTTCACGGTCTCGAACCAGCAGTACGTCACGGGAACGGTCCGGATGAAGCTCTTCAAGGGCCACACAATGGTGGTCGGACGAAAGAGCGAAAACAGCCTCTATCGCCACGAACTGGCGACCTACGAGGAAGGTGATCAGTACGACGCGACCGCGGCGCTCGGCTTCATCAAGATACACGGTCTCGGCCAGACCACGCAGGCGAAGTACCAGCTTCTCCAGGGCACGGCCGGTCACCGGCTCGAACTACCGAGCATCATCCCACCCTCGCGACCTGAACAGGAATGAAATCCGAGGCGGACGCGGGGCTTGGACGATATCGCCGATTCTGGTAGCATGCGGAATTCTCGAAACGAGGAGACTCCGGCGGCCCACCCCTGGCGGTCGACGAGGGACAACCGGGAGCCGAGTCGGGAGATGGGAGAGATACTGGTATGCCCGAAATGATGACCACCGACGTCCGGGCGATCATGGATCGCACGCCGTTCGACGTCGCCGCCGTGGCCGACCTCCGTGAGCTGCTTAACCGCGATCCATCGCGATATCGGACGCTCCGCGAGGCGGTGGCCAACATCCGGGAGCGGGAGCGGAAAGAGAAGGAAATCAAGCCTGAGTCGCACCTTCGGCTCGGCGTTGGCGAGGTTTTGCTCGGCCGCTATCATTCGGGCCTCGAGAATCTGAAGCGCGCGGGCGAGAATGGGATGGCGTATTACTTCCGCGGCCTGGCGCTGGAAAATCAGCAGCATTACGAGATGGCCGCCGAGGCTTTTGCCCAGGCGCACAAGCTCGGCTACGACGCGAGGAACTCCGAACTGCACCGAGCCGGTGCACTCCGTCGCGCCGGGAAGATCGAGGAGGCCCGTCAGATCCTCGAAGCCCAGAAGAAGGCGGGGGCCTCGTCGGCCGAGTTCCACTTCCAGCAAGGTTGCCTGCTGGTCACTGATGGCGACCTCGCCGCCGCCGCGGCCGAGTTCGAGCAGACTCTTGCCATCGACAAGGACCACAACGGGGCCCTCTTCGAGCTGGCCTATATCAACGATATTCACGGGAACGACGACGTCGCGGTCGATTACTACAAGCGATGCACCGAGCGGCCTCCCGTCCCGCTTGCAGCCTGGAATAACCTCGGCATCCTCTTTGAGGATGAGATGCGATTCCGGGACGCCGAGCATTGCTATCGGCAGATCCTAGCACATGATCCCAATCACCCCCGCGCCCGGCTCTTCCTCAAGGATTGCCAGGCGAGCAAGGGAATGTACTACGACGAGGAGGCCGAGCGCGGCTACACCGTGCTCAAGCAGCTTCACGAGATCCCGGTCACGGATTTCGAGCTCTCGGTCCGGAGCCGCAACTGCCTCCGCAAGATGAACATTCGGACGCTCGGCGACCTGACCCGGACGACCGAGGCCGCACTTTTGGCCAGCAAGAACTTCGGTGAGACCTCGCTCGCCGAGATCAAGGAGATGATGCAGGCCAAGGGGCTTCGGCTCGGCATGGCGCTGGAAGGAACCGAACGGCCCCATGACCACCGAATGGAGCCGCCGCAGGAAGTCCCGCCCGAGATGCAGGCAATGCTCTCCAAGCCGATTGGCGACCTGAACCTCTCGGTTCGGGCCCGCAAGTGCATGAGCAAGCTGAATATCCAGTCGATTGGCGACTTGCTCAAGCACACCGGCGACGAGCTGCTGGAGTGCAAGAACTTTGGGATCACCTCGCTCAACGAGGTCCGCGAGAAGCTCACTGGCCTCGCCCTGAAGCTGAAGAACGATTGATCCGGACGTGCCCACCCCGACCCTGGAAAGCCCTCCGACCGTAGCCGCCCGGCCGCGATCGCCGCTGCTCTTCACCTGCACGGCGCGCGACCCGGGCTCGTCGGCGCGCGCAGGGTTGATCGAGACCCCTCACGGCTCCGTCGAGACTCCGGTTTTCATGCCCGTCGGAACGCAGGCGACCGTGAAGGGCATCCTCCCCGGACCGCTCGCGGAGACCGGGGCCCGAATGATCCTTGCAAACACGTTTCACCTGGCCCTCCGGCCGGGGGAGGACGTCGTCGCCGCTGCCGGCGGACTGCACCAGTTCATGGGATGGGACGGACCGATCCTCACCGACTCGGGCGGCTTCCAGGTCTTTAGCCTGGCCGCCCGAAACAAGATCACCGACGCCGGTGTCACCTTCCGATCGCACATCGACGGCCGGAAGCTGGAGCTGACTCCCGAACGCGCCGTCGCGATTCAGGAGGCGCTCGGGGCCGACATCGCGATGTGTCTCGACCACTGCCCCGCGCTCCCGGCGGAGCGATCCGTCATCGCCGAGGCCGTCCGACGGACCATCGATTGGGCCCGACGCTGCAAGGACGCCCACACCCGGGCCGACCAGGCCCTCTTCGGGATTGTCCAGGGAGGCGCCCACGCCGACCTCCGAGCCGAGTGCGTCGAGGCCCTCCTCGCTCTGGACTTCGACGGCTACGCCATCGGCGGAGTGAGCGTCGGCGAGGGCCGCGACGAGGTTCGGCGGGCGCTCGCCGCTTCCACGCACCTACTCCCCGAGGATCGTCCCCGCTACCTGATGGGCGTCGGCCGCCCCCAGGATATCCTGGACGCCGTCGCCACGGGGATCGACATGTTTGATTGCGTGATGCCAACCCGAAACGGCCGGAATGCGACGTGCTTCACGGACGTTGGGCCGGTGAAGCTGCGTAATGCCTGCCACCGGATGGACTTCCGTCCGCTGGAGGAGGGTTGCGACTGCCTGGCGTGCCGGAAGTTCAGCCGGTCGTACCTTCGTCATCTGTTTCTTGCGGGAGAGATGCTGGGTCCGATTCTGGCGTCGATCCACAATCTGG
>DAHZZC010000692.1 GCA_027435495.1 Planctomycetales bacterium | reverse complement strand
TGAAGCGGTTCGCCTCGGGCGCGATGAGCTACGGGTCGATCTCGGCCGAGGCGCACGAGACGCTCGCGATCGCGATGAACCGCCTCGGCGGCCGGTCGAACACCGGCGAGGGAGGCGAGGATCCCGAGCGGTTCCAGCCGCTCCCCAACGGCGACAGCCGCCGAAGCGCGATCAAGCAGGTGGCCTCGGGGCGGTTCGGCGTCACAAGCGAATACCTGGTGAATTCGGATGAGATCCAGATCAAGATGGCGCAGGGGGCGAAGCCCGGCGAGGGCGGTCAGCTTCCCGGCCACAAGGTCTGGCCCTGGATCGCGAAGGTCCGGTACTCGACCCCGGGCGTCGGCCTGATCAGCCCGCCGCCACACCACGATATCTACTCGATTGAGGACCTCGCCCAGCTCATTTACGACCTCAAGAACAGCAACTACAAGGCGAGAATTAGCGTCAAGCTGGTCGCCGAGATGGGGGTCGGGACGGTCGCGGCCGGCGTCGCGAAGGCGCACAGCGACGTCGTCCTGATCAGCGGCCACGACGGCGGCACCGGGGCGAGCCCGTTGACCTCGCTGAAGCACGCCGGAGTCCCCTGGGAACTGGGACTCGCCGAGACCCAGCAGACGCTCGTCCTCAACAAGCTCCGCGACCGGATCGTGGTTCAGACCGACGGCCAGCTCAAGACGGGCCGCGATGTCGTGATCGCCGCCCTCCTCGGCGCCGAGGAGTACGGCTTCGCCACGGCCCCGCTGGTTGTGATGGGCTGCATCATGATGCGGGTCTGCCACCTCGATACCTGCCCGGTCGGCATCGCGACCCAGAACCCGAAGCTTCGCGAGAAGTTCCGAGGCCGCGCCGAGCATGTGGTCAATTACTTCCGCTTCGTCGCGCAGGAGGTCCGCGAACTGATGGCTCAACTGGGCTTCCGAACCATCGACGAGATGATCGGCCGAAGCGACCTGCTCGACATGCGAAAGGCCATCGATCACTACAAGGCACACGGTCTCGATTTCAGCAAGATCTTCTACCGGCCCGAGGTCGGCCCCGAGGTCGCGGTCCGGAAAGTCGCCGACCAGGACCACGGCGTCGAGCAATCGCTCGACTGGACAACCCTCTTGCCCGCCTGTGCTCCGGCGCTTGACCGGGGCGAGCCTGTCTCGCTCGACCTGCCGATCCGCAACGTGAATCGGACCGTCGGCACGATTCTTGGTTCCGAACTCTCCCGCCGATATGGCGGCGAGGGACTGCCCGATGACACCATCCAGATCAAGTTCAACGGTTCGGCCGGCCAGAGCTTCGGCGCCTTCTTGCCGAGGGGAATCACCCTGACCCTCGAAGGCGACTCGAATGATTACGTTGGCAAGGGCCTCTCGGGCGGCAAGATCATTGTCTACCCGCCGAAGGTCTCGCGGTTCGTCGCCGAGGACAACGTTCTGATCGGCAACGTGGCCCTCTACGGCGCCACCTCGGGCCGGGCGTTCTTCCGCGGCCGGGCCGGCGAGCGGTTCTGCGTCCGCAACAGCGGGGCCCAGGCCGTTGTCGAGGGAACCGGCGACCACTGCTGCGAATACATGACCGGCGGTGTCACCATCGTCATCGGACCGACAGGCCGAAACTTCGCCGCTGGGATGAGCGGTGGGATGGCCTTCGTCTTCGACGAGGAGCAAGACTTCCCCCAGCGATGCAACCTGGGGATGGTGGCCCTGGAGCCGATGGCCGAACCTGAGGACATCGAGCTGGTCCGTGATCTGTTGATCCAGCACGCCGGTTACACCGGTAGCGAGGTCGCCAGGCGGCTCCTCGGCGACTGGGAATGGTCGGTAAACAGGTTCGTCAAGGTCATGCCGGTCGATTATCGCCGGGTGCTGGAGGCCCAGCGGTCCGCTGCCTCGAACGGCTCGGCGCATGCCCGCGATCGGAGCGAGAAGATGGAGGTGACCCGTGGGTAAGCCGACCGGATTCCTCGAGATCCCCCGCGAGATGCCGACCCGCCGGCCCGTCTCGCAACGAATCGCCGATTTCCTCGAGGTCTACAATCCCTTCCCCGACGAGAAGCTCCGCGCCCAGGGGGCGCGGTGCATGGACTGCGGTATCCCGTTTTGTCATCAGGGATGCCCGCTCGGCAACCTGATCCCCGACTGGAACGACCAGGTCTACCGCAACCAGTGGAGTGCGGCGATCGACCGCCTGCATGCCACCAATAACTTCCCCGAATTCACCGGCAAGCTTTGCCCGGCGCCCTGCGAAGCGTCATGCGTTCTGGGGATCAACGACGACCCGGTCACGATCAAGCAGATCGAGGCCAGCATCATCGAGCGGGCCTGGGACGAGGGATGGGTCGTCCCACAGCCGCCGATGATCCTCACCGGCAAGACGGTCGCCGTGATCGGCTCGGGCCCGGCGGGCCTGGCGTGTGCCCAGCAACTCGCCCGCGCTGGTCATTCCGTCACCGTCTTTGAGCGTGACGACCGGATCGGCGGCCTCCTGCGGTACGGCATCCCCGACTTCAAGATGGAGAAGCGGTTCCTCGACCGGCGACTTCAGCAATTGGAGGCCGAGGGAGTCGTCTTCCGCCCGGGGATGAACGTCGGCGTCGACATCACCGCCGACGAGATCCTGAAGTCGTTCGACGCCGTCGCCCTCTGCGGCGGTGCGACCTTGCCCCGCGACCTGCCGATCGAGGGGCGATCGCTGAAGGGAATCCACTTCGCGATGGACTTCCTCACGAAGCAGAACAGGCGGGTGGCCAGCGACCCGGTCGACGCTTCCTTCATCGATTCGCGAGACCAGGACGTGATCATCATCGGCGGCGGCGACACCGGCGCCGACTGCCTCGGGACGGTCCATCGCCATCGGTGCCGGAGCGTTCATCAGTTCGAGATCGTCCCGCGTCCGCCCGACTCGCGGACACCGACCAACCCCTGGCCACAGTGGTCGAACATCTTCCGGGTCTCCTCGGCCCATGAAGAGGGTGGCATCCGCGAATACTCGATTCAGACCCGCAAGTTCCTCGGCGATGAAAACGGCCATGTCCGTGCGCTGGAGACGGTCCAGGTTGAGATGAAGTCGGTCGACGGCCGGCTTCAATTCGTCGAGGTTGCCGGCACCGAGAAGGTCTACCCTGCGCAGCTCGTCCTGCTAGCGATGGGCTTCACGGGCTCCGAGCGCAAGGGGATGCTCGAACAGTTCGGTGTGGAGGTCGACGCGATGGGGAATGTCAAGGCAGACGTCGATCGCCGGACCGGTGTGGCGAAGGTCTTCACGGCCGGAGACATGGCCCGCGGCCAGAGCCTCATCGTCTGGGCGATCGCCGAGGGCCGCCACGCCGCGCACTCGATCGACGCCTTCCTGATGGGCCACTCGGACCTTCCCCGTCCGCTTGACCATGGTAACCACGCCCGTCCCTTCGCCTGAGGCGCGGGAATGAACCACAGAGACACCGAGACACCGAGGAAGAACCAGGATTTCTCTCGGGATCGACCGGGCCGTTCGGCATCCCGAAGGATGTATCGGGTCCTGATCTGGTCTTCTCTGTGCCTCTGTGTCTTTGTGGTTGACCAACCCCGCGCGGAGGCCCAGTTCCTCGCCAACCAGCCGATCAATAACCTGGAGATGGCCCCGGCTGGATCGCTGGAGTGGTCGATCCTCAATCGGCTGGCGACGATGCAACGCTACGATCCCCGCGACCTCTTCCGCCTGGCGCGGATGACGGTCCTGGAATCGATCGCGATGTACGAGAACACTCTGGCCGACCTTCCGCTGACGATGATCAGTGCGGAACGGGAAGGCGAGCTCTCTCGCCTCTGGGACGCCGCTGAACTCTTTTACGTCGCCGTGACGCCGTCCGACCCGCCGAGCCTGATCCGGTCGCGTCCGCTGCTGGCTGATGTCGAGGAAACGTACGCTCGACTCTCGGCCTCGCTCGCGTCGATGCCCGGTGTCTCCCCGCGTTCAGCGATGCACATGAAGAACCTCGCCCGTCTCCTCCCGGTGATGAATGCCCTGATCGACGCGATGGAGGCCGACCAGGGGATCGTTCCGGTCGGTGCCTCCCCGCGTCCCGATCCGACGGCGGGTCTCGGCTGGTTCCGCGAGCAGGTCCGTCGGCTTCTCGATTCGCTCCGCGACGTCCGGACTGCGATCAGCCCTGGGCCGGATCGACAGCCGATCCTCGAAGATATCGACGGCCTGATCTCCCAGGCACAGGGACTCGACGGGATGCTGACCGACGGCTCACCCAGGGCCGACTTCGTCGCGTCACTCCGTCTGATCCGCTCTCGGCTCTGGCCGGTCCAGGCCCGGACGCTTCAGGTCTCCCGGGGTCCGGCCGTGGCGGAGCGATGGCGGGTGGTTCGGGATCGGCTGAACACCCTCTCAGATCGACTCGGCCGCCCTCGCGTGATCGCGACCCAACCCGCGACGCGACCGGTCGCCGGCGTCGATCGCGCCAGGCTCGCCCGCGCCGATCGGGCAATCGCGGCCGTCGACGAGTTTGCCGCAACCCTCGCGGGCGCCGGGGCTCGGTATCAGCAGGAAGTCGCGCAGTTGCGCCGGCGCCTCCTGATGTTCCGCGAGCAGGTTGCCGCCCGCGAGCCGGCCGAGGCCCTCTCGCGATCGTTCGACGGAATCGCCGATCTTAACCGGCGGATCTCCGTCCGCGTCCGGGCCGAGGCGAGGGTCTTCCGAGGCGATGCCCGACGCGCCGATCCGCACGCATTTGAGACGGCTTCGGAGGCCGTCGAACGGCTCCAGACTCGCTGAAGAACAACGTTGAGACGTCGACCGGAGCGAGGCGAATCGTCCGATGTTCGCGTCAGGCCGCCCGATCCGCGACGATCGCCCAGCTCGAAGGGTCGTCGGTAAAGAGACCCGTCACGCCGAGCTCGATTAGATGTTGAGCCAGCAGGCCGCCTCCCTGGTGGTTCACGGTGTAGACAAGTGTCGGGAGGCCTCGCCCTTCGAGCGACCGAATCATCTCGACGCGCAGGGACGCAGCCTCGCATCGTCGACGATACCCGACCGATTCCGCACCAAGGACCTCGGTCGACACGTGGACCGTGTCGGCCCCGACAAGGTCGGCGGCGTAATCGGCGAGCCGGTGCAGGGGGGTGGCCAGCAGGATGCCAAGCCCGAAGCGTCGCCCCTCACGATGCGACTCGAACACGTCGCCATGGTCGAATGAAGAGATCAAAACACGTTCGTCTGTTTTCGTCGCCTCGATGACCTGGAGCGTTCGCTCGACGAGCCCTGCAGGGCGGTCGGGGAACGACTTGATCTCGACGTTTGCCAGCCAGTCGGCCTCTCGGGTGAAGGCCAGGGCTTCCTCGAGCGTTGGAATCCGGACCGTGCCCGATCGGTATCGTTCAACCGATTCGATCGGGAGATGATCGAGCGTCTCGAATTCCCGCGCCGATCGGTATCCGCCGTTCTCAGCGACGAACCAGGATCCGGCGTCGAGCGACCGGACCTCATCGAGGTCGAAGTCCGAGACGCGGAACCCGTCGCGTCCTCGGGGATCGCCGGCGAACCGGATCGCGACATCCGTCGTTCTCAGCAACGATTCGTCGTGGAGGACGACGGGGACGCCATCGCGGGTCGACTGGACGTCAAACTCCCATGCCGCGGCCCCCGACTTCCACCCGAGACGGGCGGCATCGATGGTGTTCTCGGGCGCGTGCGCGGAATCGCCGCGATGGGCGATGATCATCGGCCGGCCGGCCGGCGATTGCAACCTCGCGAGGAAGTGGTTATCGGCCCGGTTCGTCGTCGATATCATGGGCCCGTTCCTGAATTTGAGTACCGAGGGAACAAGCATTCCCCACGAATTCAAAGAGTAGTCGCCGCTCCCGGATTCGTCGAGGTCATCGATCCGTCCGTGAAGCGGGCGAGTACCGCTTACTCGACGATCCCGGGCCGTGACGAGTCGGCAAAGACATGGACGAGATCCGCCATGCGGTCCTGGCTCTCCAGTGCTTCGCCACCGATCACGCCTTCCACGATCGAAATGGATGGGAGATTCTCGGTCGAACTTTCCGGCTTTCTGGTCTCGCGGTATGGGGAGGTTCCCGGAAGCAAAAAAGGCCGGCGCCGCGGTGGTGTCCGCGACGGCCGGCCTCGTCGGCACAAAGACTTTCTCGTCCGCTGGAAGTCACTTCACGAAGAGCATTTCCTGGTAGGTCGGCAGCGGCCAGAGGTCATCGGCGACAAGCCCTTCGAGGCGGTCGCCGGCGACCCGAACGGCGTTCATCGCGGGGATGATCGCATCGCGGGCGTGCTTGGCGTGGGCGAGCGAGTCGCCCTCGTTGTGCTCCTCAACCGCAGCGCTCAGCTTGTCGGTCGCGCCCTGAAGTTCGTCGATCGCCTGGACCAGGTCGGTCAGCAGCGCGGCCTGCGTCTTGGGGACG
>DAHZZC010000691.1 GCA_027435495.1 Planctomycetales bacterium | reverse complement strand
CCGGGCTCTCCCCTTGCGCCCTGTCTCTGTCGATCGGCGGCGTCTCTCCCTTTTCGTGATCTCCGTGTTTTTCGTGGTTGCTGTCTTTGATTCGATGGCCGATGAGGGTGTTGGCGTGACGGACGACGGGCACGAGCTGATTCGGCAGGTCCGGCAACGATTGGAATCGCTTCGGAGAGCCGGCGTGGAAGCGATGCCGCGGCCGATTGTTCGCACGGCGGCCGTTGTGACCGTGAAACCGCGTTCGATCCCGTCGTCTGCTCCCGTTCCGGAACCGTCCCCGGAGACGGTGCCGGAGACGGTGCCTCTGGCCATGCCGGTTCCGGATTCTCCTGTGCCGGCGCCCGAGTCGGTGCCCGAGCCATCGGTGGTGGTTCCGGTTCCGGTGGCTGCGGTCGGCTCGCTCTTCGACGAGCCCGGCTTCGAGACTCCGCCCGTTCCAGCCTCCGAGCGGCTGGGGGTGCTGGAGACGGCCGCGGCCGAGGTCGCGCGGTGCAAGCGGTGTCCGCATCTCGCCGTGACTCGGACCCAGACCGTCTACGGTGCCGGCACGCCGACCGCCCGGCTGATGTTCATCGGCGAGGCCCCGGGCGCCGACGAGGACCGGCTCGGCCAGCCGTTCGTCGGCCGCGCCGGCCAGCTCCTCACCGACATGATCACCAAGGGGATGGGCCTCCGCCGCGAGGATGTCTACATCGCCAACGTCCTCAAATGTCGCCCTCCCAATAACCGACCCCCCACGCCGGAGGAAGCCGCCAACTGTTCGTCGTACCTCGATCATCAAGTGGCCGTCGTCCGGCCCGAGTTCCTCTGTCTGCTGGGCAAGACGGCGGCGGTCGGCATCCTGGGCGTCGATCCCATGATATCGTTGGGACGGCTCCGGGGCCGCTGGCATCGCCACCGCGGCATCAAGACCCTGGTGACCTATCATCCGTCGTATCTGCTCCGCACCCCCTCCGCGAAAAAGGACGCCTGGGAAGACCTGCAAGTCCTGATGAAGGAGATGGGCCTGGCGATTCCGGGGCGGAAGCGGGGGGCGTCGGAGTGATGGGGTTTCCGGACTCGAACGGCCGATCGGCCGGAGCTTAAAATCGAGTCGAGAGCCTCGTTCTCGGATTGTGGAGGATCTCGCCATGCCGATCCACGACTGGACCCGCGTCGACGCGGGCCTGTTTCATGCGTTTCATCAGGATTGGGTCGGTGTTCTGGCCCGGGCGTTGAACTCGGGCGTTTTGCCGCACCAATACTTCGCCCTCCGCGAACAGCGGGCGGGTGGGCCGATCCCGGATGTGCTGGCCTTGAGGATGGCCGACCCCGCGGAGGATTTGACCGGTGGTTCACCTGCCGGAATGGCAGTCGCTACGGCGCCTCCTCGGACCGAAGTCGTCCGCCGGGCCGGGGATCAAATCTACGCCCGCAAGGCAGATCGGATCGCGATCCGAAACCGACACGGCGAACTCGTTGCCATCGTGGAGATCGTCTCGCCCGGCAACAAGGCGAGCAAGAACGAGCTGCGAGCGTTTGTCGAGAAGGCGGCGGACTTCATCGCGGTCGGCGTCCATCTGCTCGTGATCGACCTGTTCCCGCCCGGACCTCGCGATCCCCAGGGCATCCACAAGGCCATCTGGGATGATTTCCTGGAGGAGGAATATCACCTCCCGGCCGACCGGCGACTCACTCTCGCGTCGTACGACGCCGGGTCTCCTCCGGTCGCTTATGTCCAACCGGTCGCCGTCGGAAGCCAACTCATCGATATGCCCCTGTTCCTTGAGTCTGGCTTCTACGTCCCTGCGCCCCTGGAAGCGACCTACCAGACGACCTGGGAAGATTACTTCCCGGCGCCCATGAAAAGGCTGCTCGAAGCCCCTGCGCCGTAGGCAGTGGGACGGCCGGGAGTCCATGTTCCTACCGCTTCTTCGCCCCGGCGGCCGAGCGGCCGGCCTCGACGATCTTCGCGGCGGTCAGGCCGTACTTCTTGAGCAGGGCGTCGGGGGCGCCGCTCTCGGCGAAGGTGTCGAGCAGGTTGACGAACCGGATCGGGACCGGGTGCGACTCGGCGAGGGTATACGCGACCACGCTCCCGAGCCCGCCGTGCGCCAGGTGCTCCTCGGCGACGACCATTGCGCCGGTCTCCTTCGCCGCGGAGACGAGGGCGTCGCGGTCGATCGGCTTGACCGTGTGCATGTCGAGGACGCGGGCCTCGATCCCTTCGCCAACGAGCGCCTCAGCGGCGTCAAGGGCCATTGCGACCATGATCCCGTTCGCTACGATCGTCAGATCCTTGCCGTCACGCAGCTTGTTGGCCTTGCCGATCTGGAAGGGGACCTGGCCCTCAGGGTAGAGCTTCGGGACCTCGGGCCGCCCGCAACGGAGGTAGACCGGCCCCTTGTATTCGAGCATCGCCTTTGTCGCCGCCTTCGCTGATCCCTCGTCGGACGGGACGATCACGACGAAGCCGGGGAGTGCGCACATCAGGGCGACGTCCTCGATTCCCATCTGGGAGGCGCCGTCCTCGCCGATCGAGATCCCGGCGTGACTGCCGACGACCTTGACGTTCATCCCGGGATAGGCGACCGACATCCGAAGCTGGTCGTAGGCGTTGCAGGTGATGAAGGCCGCGAAGCTGGCGATCACGGCCGTCTTGTTCGAAGCGGCCAGTCCAGCGGCGACGCCGACCAGGTTGCTCTCGGCGATCCCGACGTTGAAGAAACGGTTGGGATACTTCTTGCCGAACCACTCGGTCCGGGTCGAGTTGCCGACGTCGCCGTCGACGACGACGACCTCGGGATGGTCGGCCCCGAGTGCCTCAAGCGCCCGGCCGAATGCGTCGCGGGTCGCCTTGCCAAGCTCTCGTTTCGACTGTAGCCCGGAGGAAGCACCAGCCATCGGGGATTCACCTTTCTGGGTAGGACCGTGGGATCGAGCGGGCACCGCGCGGCGATCGGAGGATGGAAGAGATCGGGGCGGCCGTCGAGGATGGCCGCCGGACCTCCGATCGCGGGGCACACGCCTCAGCTCGCGGCGATTTCGGCAAGGGCCTCGTTGAGGTTCTGGGCGGGCAGAGGTTTGCCGTGGAAGTTGGTGTCGCCCAGCCTGCGAAGGAGGTTGAGCATCCCCTGGCCCTTGTGGGTCAGCGAGACGATGCAGGTGGGCATTCCCTTGACGGCGTTGGCCCGGTCGAGCGCCTGCAAGACCTCGCGGAGGTCGTTGCCGTTGATGACCTGGGTCTTCCAGCCGAAGGCCGTGAATTTGCCGTCGATCGGGTCCATATTCAGGACCTCCTCGGCGGGGCCGGTCTGCTGGAAGTGGTTACGGTCGACGATCAGGGTGAGATTGTCGAGCTGATATTTTGCCGCCGAGGCTGCGGCCTCCCAGATCTGCCCCTCCTCGATTTCGCCGTCGCCGGTCATCACATAGGTATGGTAACTCTTGCCGTCGACCCGGGCCGCCAGCGCGTGGCCGACGCCGATCGAGAGCCCCTGGCCCAGTGAGCCGGTTGAGGCCTCAACGCCCGGCAGCCGCTTCATGTTCGGGTGCCCCTCGACCGGGCTGTCGATTTTGCGGAGCGTCATGATCTCGTCGTGTGGGAAATACCCCGACTGCGCCAGCGCCGCGTACAAGACAGGAGCGGCGTGGCCCTTCGAGAGGATAAATCGGTCGCGATCCGGCCACTGGGGACTTCTGGGATCGTGCTTGAGAAACCCCCCGAAGTAGAGAGCGGTGACCACCTCGGCAGCCGACATCGAGCTACTGGGATGCCCCGATCCGGCCTCGGTCGTCATCTTGACGATGTCTTCCCGGATCGACCGGGCCCGAGCGAGCAAGGCGTCCAGATTGTTCGCCATGAATCTCTCTCCCTCAATGAGCGGCCGACCGGATCCTCGCGACGGCATGCATTCTGTCCCGATGCGTCTCGTCCCGTCCGACGATGATTCGGTAGAGCTAGATGATCCAAAGTTAACGTTGGGCGGCCTGTGGCTTCAAGGGGGTCGTCCTGGGCTGGAGCATTGGATGGGAGCCTCGAACTTCTGGATTGTCGCCGGTTTGGAGGACGGGCTATAACGAGTGCGCCGGAAGGTCCGGTGGATTTGAGAAGGGCCTGGGAGGACTCGTGAGAACGAGGAAGCGACGATGTTGACGCGACGTGAGTGGATGGGAGTGGGTCTGGTTGGTTTCCTGGCGGCAGGACAGGTGGCGGGCGCGGCCGAGGCGAAGGACGGCGGCGATCTGAAGAAGCTCGAAGGGAAGTGGATCACTCCTTCGGGCGTGCCGGGTGAGAAGGTTGTCTACACCTTCCAGGGTGACAAGGTGAAGGTCGAGGCCCCGAGCCGAAGCTACGAGATGACCGTCGTTCTCGATGCCTCGGCGAAGCCCGAGAAGTCGATCGATCTGAAGATCAACGAGGGCCCCGACGATGCGAAGGGGAAGACCTGCAAGGGGATTTACAAGTTCAACGGCGACGACCAGTTCATCTTCTGCTTCCGCGCGATCGGTGAGCGTCCCGAGAAGTACGAGCAGATTGGCTTTGAGCAGATTGTCACGGAGCTGAAGCGGGAGAAAAAGTAAGCGGGTGCTCGTCTGGCCCGGCGGATCGGGACCAGACATAGAGCGCCACAGCGGCGGCGGCGGCGGCGTTGAGTGACTCAACGCCGGGTTGCATCGCGATCCGACGGCGCTGACCCTCGCGCAGGTGTGGCGGCAGGCCCGGGCCCTCCACGCCGACGACCAATCCAAATCGGTCGGGGAACGGGGCCGCGGAGAGTTCGGGGCCGGTCGTGTCCATCGCGATCAGGGGGGTGGCCGTCGATCGCAGGTCGGCCAGGCGCGGGCCCCTCTGGATCGGGACCTGGAAGAGCGAAGGGCCGGCGGCGCGGCTGCTCCGGGGATGGAACGGATGTGCCGCCTCCTTCAGCAAGACTACCCGGGCCACGCCGAACGCCGCCGCTGATCGAATCACCGCGCCGACGTTCTCCGGGTCCTGGAACGGGACGAAGAGCGTGCAGCCGATCGGCCAGGGCTCGGCGGCGTCCCAGGGCGCCATCGCGGGGACCTTCACCAGCAGCAGCGGGGAATGAGTGCCCGAGACGTCCAGCTCCTTGAAGAGCGGGGCCGAAAGGCGGAACCAGGGGATCGACGAGTCGGGCGGCGGTGGGCCGTCGGCCTCGGTGATCCAGCCGGCGACGCGGTCGGGGAAGTGGTCGACGACCTCGTCTCGGATGCGAGACCCCGCCAGGATCGCCTCGCCGTGCTCGCGGATGCCCGGGCCGCCCAGCACCGATTTCAGGGCGCGGAAGGTCGGGTTCGACGGGCTCGCGATCTCGCGAACCTCGCCGGCGAACGATTCGGCCGGGACCGCGACCGAGCGCCCTCCCCGGGTCGGCAGGGCATCGCCTTCAAGCCGCTCGTAGACGACCAGCCGGCGAAGGTGGTCGGTGCCGGGGATCGCGTAGGCGTGATCGTTGAGGAGGCGGAAGGCGTCGGCATGGGTCTGGTTGGCCTCGGCGATCTCGTCGTCGCAGCCGGGGCCCTTCATGAAGAGCATCTTCCCGCCGGGAGCGAGGCATCCGGCGACGCGGTCGAGCGTCTCGGGGATCGTCGCGACCGCCCGCGTGATCACGCCAGCGACCTGTTCGGGGTAGTCGGCCCCGACCTTGTGCGCGTAGACCTCGACCCCTTCGAGACCCAGCTCGCGGACGACCTCTCGGAGGAACTCGGCCCGCGCCCCGCGCGGCTCGGCCAGGATCATCCGAACGCCCGGCCGGGCGATCTTCAGCGGGATTCCCGGCAACCCCGGGCCCGAGCCCATGTCGATGATCGGCGAGGGGAGTTCGGCGAACCGGAGGACCAGCAGGCTATCGACATAGTGCTTGAGCACCATGTTCTCGAAGTTATGAATTCGTGTCAGGTTCAGCCGAGGGTTCGCCTCGCGCAGCATCCGGTGATACCGCCAGAGCCGATCGATCGCCCCGGCCTCCAGTGCGATCCCGCACCGCTTCAAGATCGCCGCCAACGAATCGGGTCCCGGTCGCGTCACGTCCCGCCGCCTTGATTCCTTGTGTCCGTCTGACAGTTGTGATAGGCTCGATTTCCGGTCGAGGTCGACCGGGGAGATCCCGCCCATGGACATCATAACGATCTTCGTCCGGGAGATGGTGGCTGTCTCGCGGCAGGGTCGGGAGCAGGGCGCGCGTGCCGGGCTGGCGATCCTGGTTTTCCTGGCGGTGGGCGGGTCGTTTGCAGGGTGGGCGTACTGGCTCGGCGGCGTCGTGGAAGGCCGTCAGATGATCCAGGTCGCGGCCACGGCGATGTTGTTCGCCTCGTTCGCGCAGCTCGGGCTCGGGTTCCCGGTGATGCTCCGGGTGGCGCTCTCGATCGTCGGCGAGCGCGAGCGGCGGACGCTCGATCACCTGCTCGTGACCCGGATGTCGAGCGTCGGGATCGTTCTCGGGAAATTCGCCGCGGGGCTCGTGGCAACACTGGTGACGCTCGCCGCCGGTCTGCCGATCGTGCTACTGATCCATTCGCTGGGCGGGATCGACCTGTACTGGATCGGGCTGGCCTACGCCGCGTTGTTCTCGATCGTTGTGTTCCTGGGCGCCCTGGCGGTCTGGACCTCGGTCGAGGCGCCCGACCGCCGCGCCTCGGTTCTGCTCTTCACGCTGGCGATGTCGGCCTGGATGATCGGGCCGTTTACCCTGGCGACGAGCGCCCCCAAACTCGCGTTCCGGCTTCCGTCGTGGCTGCTCGCGGCGAACTGGTGGCTGGCCTCGACGAGTCCGCTGCCTGTCGCCCTGCACATCATCACGGGAGTCGGTTCTCGGGCCCAACTGACCCGAGAGATCATCTGGATGATCGCGATCCAGCTCGGGACGGCGTTCGTGCTCACGGTCGCCGCAATCGCCCGGCTCCGGCCGGTGCATCGGTCGCTCGCCGGTGTCGACCGAAAGGCGGCGCGTCGGGCTCGTCGTCGGCTTTCGTGGCGATGGCGGCCCCGTCCGCCGGTTGGCGACGATCCGATCTTCTGGCGCGAGCGGTACACCGCGCGAGAGGCCCCGTTCGTCCGGATCTTGAACCGGGTGATCTTCGTGGGCCTCTCGATCGGGCTGGTGACGGGGATCTTCGTCTACGCCCGTCCGGCGTTCGCAGAGGTCTGGCAGCACGGCTATGCCTCGGGATTCGCCGGTGCCTCGGCCGATTCGAGACCGGTCCTGAGCCGGCTGTTCGGCATCCGAGGAGCCGCCATCGGGTCGGACGACACGGCGCGGGCCGAATGGAACCTCTTCATCCGGTACGTGACCGTCCCGATGATGATGGCCGTCTGCTTCGTGGTCGCGGGCTCCTCGTCGGAGGCGATCGGCGTTGAGCGCGTTCGGGGAACCTGGACAAGCCTGCTGGCAACGCCGCTCTCGGGCCGGGAGATCCTCCGGTCGGCGATCCTGGCGGGCCTCTGGCGGGCGCGGTACGTCCTGTTTCTTCCGCTCCTCGTCTGGATGATCGGCCTGGCCGCCGGCGCGATCCATCCGATCGGGTTCGTCGTCTCGGTGCTGGAGGTCGTCGCGGCGTGCTGGATGGTTGCGACCCTCGGGGCGCTGGGGGCGGTTCGGGCGCCTCGTGACGACGTCGCGCCGGATTATGGAGTCGCCTCGACCCTTTTCCTGGCCTGCACGGGCCTGATCGTGATCTTCCTGCCGGCCGGGCTCAATCCCGTGCTGATCGGCTTCACCTCGCTTCCTCTGATCGCCTGGACATCACTGGTCTCCTGGCGCGAGATGGCCGGTGCGACCTCGCATCTGCTGGACCCGCGATATCCCTGGGGCGGATTCGCCGACGGTCAGATGCCCCTGGTCGTCTTCGGGGCCTGGGGCGCTGCAATCGTGGGTCCATGGGCGATCGGGACGTGGAGTTGGCGATACGCGGTTGCCCATTTCGATCGGCTGGTTGGCCGGCCCTGCTCGATGGAGACGGGTCGAGGATCTCGCTGAGGTTCTGGGGACGTCCCGACTCCGGATTGCGGGCGGGGCCTTCTCGTGGAACAATCGTCGACATAAAATCCGGAGCGGCGGTCCGTCTCCGCCGGATCCGATCCCAAGAGACCTGCGGTCCCGGCGTCGGGGCCGCCCTGGAGTGCAAAGAGGACCCCATGCTCCCGACAGCACCGAAGCCGACGTATCAGCCGGGGACCCGCGTTCGAGTGACGCAGTATGTGCGGGTGGGCCACCGACGATGGCTGACGCAGGTCGAGGGCGTCGTCGAGGTCGAGGGCCGTCGCCCGGTCGGCGGGACGGAGATGGGCGGGAAGGCGGCCTACCTCCAGCAGCCCACCTTGAGGCTCCGCCGAGAGAGCGGCGAGATCACCGAGATCGCCCTCGACGCCGCGACTGAGATCGCAGTCGTGACCGACTCCGCCACATCCGTCCAGGCCGTTGCGGGCCCGGCCGCTGGCGGTTCTGTGCAGGTGATCGCCAGTCCGTCGTCCGCGTCGCGGCCCTGATCCCGGTCGATCCTGCCGCCGGGCCCGGACGCCGACCACTCCGTCGCCCAGCGGCCAGGGATCACGCCCTTCCGCGACATCTCCCAGCGATGTCAACGCGGTCCTCCAGACCCACCTGGCCTCGACCGTCGCCGCCGGATCCGGCCCCCTCGGGGGCCCGGCAGGGAGGCGGCTGCGCAAACCCCTTAACTGCTGGCGCTGCGATACGACCGAAGCGCATGCTGGAAGAACCGCCGGCTTGCCCAGAGCAGGAGTACCGTGGCGGTGATCGTCAGGGCGACCATCGGACCGTCAAGCACCCGGACCATGGCATTCGCGGGCACATTCACCACGACGAGGATCGGCACGCAGTAGGTGAAGAAAACTCCGAGGGGCTCGCCCCAGGGACCTGAGAAGATCTCCTTGGGATACCGGGCGAGGCTGGAGAATAACCACCACATTTCCATCAGGCTCTGGTTGCGGACCATCCAGACCGAGATCGAGGTTAGCATCAGCATGAAGCCGTAGGCGATGGCGGTTCCGCAGGCGAACGTCACCAGGAACGTTGCGATCCGAAGGGGGTCGGGATGCCATCCGGCGTTCACCAGCGCGACGACCATCACAATCGAGCCCATCAAGACGTTGGGTGCTGTCCCCCAGTCGATTCGCCGGCAGGTGATAAGGAACTGCTCATCGATCGGCTTGAGCAGCAGGCCGTCGAGGTCGCCGGTGCGGACCAGTTCGGCGAATTCATTGCAATTCTCGAGGAAGAGCATCTCGATCAAGCCGTTGAGCGCGAAGTAGCAGCCGACGAAGAAGAGATACTGCGGCTCGTTCCAGCCGGCCACGGTGCTGGTCCGGGCGAAGACGACCCGGTAGAAGGCGATCAAGATCCCGAGCCAGATGACCTCGACCGAGACCTTCACCAGGAAGTTGCCGCGGAATGCCAGCTCTCGGTTGAGCGTGTAGACGGCCAGCCCGCCGAGCAGTCGCAGGTAACGCGTGAACCCGCTAAGGATGCCCAAGGCATCACCCTCCGAAGGCGCTGTAGCGCCGGAGGCCCAGGCGGAAGAGGACCCGGGCCAGAACCATGAAGAAGACCGCCCAGAGCAGCTCGCCCAGCAGATAGAACCAGAGAGCTGTCCCCTGGATTTTGCCCAGGAAGACCGCGGCCGGGAAGTAAGCCATGTACTGGAAGGGCAGGAATTTCAGCAGCCCAGCCCACGGCTCCGGGAGGAGGTCGAGCGGGAGCATCTGCCCAGAGATGAAGAAGTTCACCGTCATCACAATGTAGAGGAGGGACGTTACTTCGAGGAACCAGAAGCCGACCATCCCCACACTCGCCTCGAAGAAGAAGCCGACCAGGAACGCCAGGATCAGCGAGATGGCGTAGGCGCCGAGAGTCGCCGGGTCGGGCAGACCGTCGAAGAAGCCGCGGCAGACGAAGAACAGGAGAGCATACGGTATGAAGGATGTGACGATGTAAGCTGCTTTGTGCGCCACGCGGTAGGCGAGCAGGTAGCCGATCATGTCCATCGGCTGGAGCAGGTAGCGCTTGAGAGTGCCCTCTCGTACATCGCGGGCGATCCCACCGGCGAGGTTCGGCATGCTGGAGAACATCCGGCTGATGTGGGTCAGCAGGAGGTAGGCGATCATGTCGCGATATCGAAATCCAGCCATCTCTGACTGCATCTTCCCTGCGCCCTCGTAGATGGCCTGCCAGAGAAGGATGGTTGTCACCATCGGCAGGAACCTGAAGATGGTGGCGAGGAAGAAATCGCCGCGGTAGGTCATCCGCTCGGCGAGCGAGACGCGGAAGATCGCCAGATACTTGGCGTATCGATGCTGGGGCGGGAGGGCGGTCGAGCCGGCCTCAGCGCTGTCCTGGGTTTCGAGGGTCTCAAGCGGCGTCATGACCGGCGTGGGCCTCCTCGAAGACACGGGCGATGACCTCTTCGAGCGGCGGTTCCTCGACGCTGACATCGGCAACGGCGTGCCGGTCGAGAACGGCCGCAAGGACTGCGGCGACCTGGCTCCGCCCAACCTTCACGTCGGCGAACGGCCCGTCGAGGCGGACCACCTCGCCGAACCGGTTGAGGTCTTCAGGCGCATCGGCCTCGAACTGGAGCCGGATGAGCTTCGTCTCGCTGAACCGTTCGACGATTCGGGAGAGCGGCCCATCGTAGACCATGTGGCCGTGGTTGATCACGATCACCCGGTCGCAGAGCGCCTCGACGTCGCGCATGTAGTGGCTTGTCAGGAGCGTTGTCACGCCTCGACGGACGTGATAGTCACGCAGACATTTCTGGATCATCCCCTGTGCCACGACGTCCAGGCCGATCGTCGGCTCGTCGAGAAGGAGCAGCCTCGGCCGGTGCAGGAGCGCGGCGATCAGCTCCATCTTCATCCGCTCGCCCAGGGAGAGCTCTCGCACCGCCTGGCGAGTCAGTTTCTCGACGCCGAGCAGTCCTGTCAGTTCGTCGAGTGTCGACTTGAATTCGGTCGGCGGGATCGCGTAAATCTCGCGGAGAAGTTGAAAGCTGTCGGCGGCTGGGAGGTCCCACCAGAGCTGGTTCTTCTGGCCCATCACCAGCGCAAACTGGCGGCGGAAGGCGTCGGCACGCTCCCAGGGAACGTAACCCAGTACCCGGGCCTGGCCGGCTGTCGGGTAGATCAGGCCTGAGAGCATCTTCAGAGTGGTTGTCTTTCCTGCGCCGTTGGGGCCCAGAAACGCAACCATCTCGCCCGGCTCGATTCGGAAGTGAATCCGTTCAACCGCCCGGACCTCGCGGTACTCGCGACGGTACAGGCCGCGCAGGGCGCCGAGCACACCCTCCTTCTTTTGCGCGACCCGGTAGGTCTTCGTCAGGCCGTCGGCCTCGATGATGCTCATGAATAATCCATTAAATGGTACCGCTTCAAAGTTTCAAGTTTCAGATCAGGAACCCGGCTCGCCGATGCGTGTCCGGGAGGATGGCTCGCGATGAATTCGGATAAAATGATCAGTGAGTTTGGAATGAAGTTCTGGCCTCGGGATCTTTGGCATGTGACAGTCGAGGCAGTTCTTCACCGGGTTGACGGGGCAACGCGCCGCCTTCGGGGCGGATGATTGCGTCGAGGCGGCGTGGCAGTTGAGACATTTCGCCTCGTAGAATGCGGCGGAATGATTGGCCTCGCCATGCGGGTCGTGGCAGGTGAGGCAGCTCATTGCGCCGTTGCTTTCCGTAACGCATCGGCTGGCGCTGAATGTTGCACCGGGCGAACGGACGTATCGGGGATCGTCGGGATTTCGAGCAATCTCATGGGGCAAGCCGACCGTGTGGCACTCGATGCAAGAGCCACTCGCCGCCATTCCGGCGGAGGCGGGGACACTGGAGATGGCGTAGTCGAACGAACCCTTTGCGTCCTGGAAATCGTGGTCGATTGCGCGAAGGTGGTTGCCGCCTGGCCCGTGGCATCGCTCGCAGCCGATCGACCGATCGGACGCCGATGCACTCGGGCCACCGGCTGGTGCCGGATCACGGAAGTCGCGCGAGCGGGTGACGTGGCAGTAAAGACACCGCATCACGCCATCTCGGACATCGATTTTCTGGCCGATCCTGTCGTCCGGATTGTTGGAGTGTCCGACGTCGCCGGCCGTCGCGCCCCAGCCCGAGGTATTCCGCTCCTTGTAGTGAGAGATCCGGAGAGCCCGATAGTGTCGATGGTCGTCGCGTGTGGTCATCGTCAGATAATGATCGGGCAAGCCGAAGGCATACTCCACGACCATCCGCGAGACGCGATCGCCCAGGTTGGTTTTCACCTCGACACGATCGCCCTCGCGAACCACCTCGTGATGGACCTTGGGATCGTCAGGGTCGGGGACAGGTCGATCGGTCCGGGGCAGATCGAGCAGGCCGGCGCCCCGGGTGAAGGTACGTGCGTGCCGGGTTGTTTCATAATGCCGGGTCACGTCGCGATGGCAGGGAACGCAGGCCGACTCGCCGATATATGCGGCTGGCTCGGGGGTGATCCGGTGCTCGGACCCATACGATCCCGAGCGGGTAAGTGCCGACGTCGCTTCGACCATCTGGCCCTGCTGCAAGTAGGCCCGGCTTCGGAGCCAGTCGGCCTCCGTGTCGGCCATTGTGATCGCGTTGAGCGTCTTGCCGGCCTCGGCCCCGCGGTCGAGTCGGAGCAAGTTGCGTGCGAGAAGCTTGCGATAGTGCGTCGGGTCGAACGGAGCACCTCGGGCCTCGGGATCGCGGCGCAGGGCCTCTGTCAGCGCCTCGACCACGCCGGGCGGATCGTCGAGGATCTCCGAGATCGAACCGAGAATGAAACGACCGCGGGTCTCCCAGCCGGGCATTTGAGAGAGACGACGTGCCGCTTCGAGTGCCAGGTCGAATTGCTGGAGCCGGGCTCCGAGCCTCGCGTAGTGGTCGAGCATTTCGGGGTGGTCGACGTCTGGTGCCATCGATCGGCCCCAAAGTTTGAAGGCCGCTTCCAGTTTGCCCTCGCGGGTGAGGGTGAGACCTTTCAGGAAGAGATCTTCAGGTTCCATCTCCGTCGACGCGAGCCTTCCATCATACAGGGTTTTCGCGGCGGCGTCGCGGCCCAGACGGGTGAGCGTCCGCGCGTAGAGTCGCACCTCGTCGCGATCGGCCGACCAGATTCGATCCGGCCGCAGCTCGCTGCGCAGTAGAACTTCGGCTCGGGACCAATCCGCTCGATCGTACGCCCTGCGGGCGAGTGTCGCTAGATCGGGATGCGTTCCACGCCAGAGCGCCCACGCGACGGCCCCAGTAGCGCTCGTCGCGAGCATCACCATCACAGTACGGCGGTGGAATCGAGTCATTGTTGAGTTGGGTTTTCGGTTTACTCTTTCCGAGGTTTCCCGGTGATGACACTCGACGCCTTTTCCTGGAGCGATCGTGTGTTGTTTGTGTCGAATTTACTTGCGAAAACGGAAACAAAAATTTTAAATATCGATATTTTTCGCCGTGTAAGCTTCTTCCATGATGAACTTGAATCGAGCCTCGGGCTCCTTGCCCATGAGGTCGCTGACGGTCCGATCCGTGTAGGGGCGGTCATCGTCGGGGACGACAACACGTAGGAGCCGCCTGCGCGAGGGATCGAGGGTGGTCTCGAAGAGGAGGGGCGGCGGCATTTCGCCGAGTCCCTTGAACCGGGTGAGGATCGGCTTCGCATTCTTCGGGAGTGAAGCAAGGATGCGGTCGCGGGCGGCATCGTCGGAGGCCCAGTAGGTTTCCTTGCCGTGGGCGATCTTGTAGAGCGGCGGGCAGGCCAGATAGATCCGGCCGTCGGCGAAGAGGCCCTGGACGTGTCGATAGAAGAAGGTCAGGAGGAGTGTGGCGATATGGTGGCCGTCGCTGTCGGCGTCGGTCATCAGAATCACCTTGCCGTAACGGAGCCGGCCTGGATCGTACTGATCATCCATCCCGCAGCCGAGGGCGCTGATGATGTCGGTGAGTTCCTTGTTGTCGAGCACCTTGGCCTTGCCGGCCTGCTCGGCGTTGAGAACCTTCCCCTTGAGCGGTAGGATGGCCTGGATGTCGCGATCGCGACCCTGCTTGGCCGAGCCGCCGGCGCTGTCGCCCTCGACGATGAAAAGCTCGGAGATCTCGGGGTCGCTGCTGTCGCAGTCAGCGAGCTTGCCGGGGAGGTTCAGCCGTCCGCCGACCGGGGTCTTGCGGCGGACCTGGCTGGCCGCCGCCCGGCTGGCCTCGCGCGCTCGGGCCGCCTGGATCACACGGGCAGCGACCGCGTCGCCCACGCTCT
>DAHZZC010000690.1 GCA_027435495.1 Planctomycetales bacterium | reverse complement strand
GATCACGGCGAAGAGGATGACCTGTGTACGGACCCTCGCGAACAGGAAGATCAACGCCGCTGCGCCATATCCGATCGCGATCCGTTGCAAGACGCCGGCGACCCGAACTCCCCTGGGATCGAAGTTGAGCAGGCCGTTGACGATCATCCCAAAGACGAAAAGCACGACCACCCGCCGCCCGATCCGCCAGATGGCGTGCGCCCGGGGATGCTCGCCGGTGAGGTACTTTCGCAGCGAGAACGGCAGGACCACTCCGACCAGGAAGAGAAACAGCGGGAAGATCAGATCATAGAAACGGAAGCCTTCCCATTCGACGTGCTCGAACTGTTCGGCGAGCCGGGTTGCTTCGGGTGTGCCCCACCATTGGCAGAGGGCCGTTGCGGCGGCGTCGCCACCGGAGATCCAGAGCATGTCGAAGCCGCGGAGGGCATCGATCGAGGTCAGGCGTTCGGTCGGGGGCGCGGTCTTCTTCGACGCGGTCTCGGCGGTCGGGGCGTCGGCGAGTTCGGGCATCGTGCTCACGCGATGGGCTCCTGATTGACGGATCACCACTTGTCGATGGCGCCCGAGGGAACGGGCACATGCACCTCATAGTGCCCCGGCGGGGGGGAATCGGGGCCCTCGATGCGAGCGATGGCCACCACCTCATCGAACAGCGAGGGGCTCGACAGGTTGAGCAGCCGCCGGTAGAGCGGCCTGGGCATCCTCGTGAAGTGGAAGTACCACTTGAGGATTTTCCGGAATTGCAGGCAGCCGAACCGTTCCCCTCGGCGCGAGACCAGGCCGTGGAAGTGCCGCTCCATCAGGTCGATCCGCTCCTCGTAAGAGGGATCCGGTCCCGGGTTGCCGGTGCGGGCCCAGTGGTCGAGCTGGCGGAAGAAGAACGGGTTGGCCAGCGCCCCCCGGCCGATCGAGATCGCCGCGCAGCCGGTCTCGGCGAACATCGAGGCCGCGTCGACGATCGTCCGGATGTCGCCGTTGGCGACCACCGGGATGCGGTCGACCGCCTCGACCACCGCCCGGATTCCTGCGCGATTCACCGAGCCCTTGAACCCCTGCGCGCGTGTTCGCCCGTGGACGATCACGCCGGCCACTCCGACCTGCTCGAAGGCCCGCGCCAGCTCGGGGGCCGAGAGCGTCTCGTCGTCCCAGCCGAGTCGCATCTTGACCGTCACCGGGACCTTCACCGCCCCGACCACCGCCGCGACGAGGTCGACGGCCCGGTCCACCTGGCACATCAGGGCCGATCCGCCGCCCCCCTTGACGACCTTGCGGACGGGGCAGCCCATGTTGATGTCGACGGCCGGAACGCCCTTCGCCTCGACGCAGCGCGCGGCGCGTTCCATCTCGTCGATGACGGCACCGTAGATCTGGATCGAGAGCGGGCGGTCTTCCTCGGTGGTCTCGGCGAGTTCCTGGGCGCGGGGCCGGCCCTCGATCAGCGACCGGGCGTTGACCAGGTCCGTGGTCGCCAGGCCGAGCCCGCCGCAGCCTCGGACCGCCAGGCGGAACGCCAGGCTCGTGTACCCGGCCAGCGGAGCCAGGAAGAACCGCGAGGGCAACGGCAGTGGGCCCAGCGATATCGGGTGTCGTACAATGTCGGGGACGTCGGGGACGATCTTCCCGGGATTCTCTTGCAAGGCTGGCACCCCTCGGGTTCGGCGGATGGCGCATCGACTCAAACATTCTAGCCCCGGACCGCCCCGCGCAGGAACCCGGGTCGATCCCTCGGCGGTCGAAGAGGAATACCGGGTCCTGACCACCGACGAGGGCCGCCGCCTGCTCGACGAGGTCGCGGCCCTCGGGCCGATCCATCCGGCCGGCCTCGATCGCCTCCGGAAGCTTGCCCCGCCCGCGACGGTCGCCGCGGCGCTCCGGCTCGTCGAGGCCCGGCGCAAGGGCGCGGCGAAGTTCGACCGCGCCGGCTCGATGTGGCTCGACCCCGTCGGCGTCGAGCAGGCGACCGCCGGTCCAGTGGCGCGGCACAAGGCCGCCCGCTTCGAGGGGTCGCCGGCCGTTGTGGACCTCTGCGCCGGGGTCGGCGGCGACGCGATCGCGCTCGCCGATCGGGCCCCCGTCATCGCGGTGGACCTCGACCCGGGGAACGGCCGGCGGCTCCGATGGAACGCGGGCGTCTACGGGGTCGCCGATCGGATCGTCTCCGTCCGGGCGCGGGCCGAGGATTTCGCCTTCCCCGAGGGAGTACGCATCCACATCGATCCGGATCGTCGGGCCGACCGCGACCGACGCGCCCGGGCCCTTGAGGATTACGCACCCGGCCCGGCGTTCTGGTCGTCGATGATGGAGTCTGTGCCCGGTGGTGCGATCAAGCTCTCGCCGGCTGCCGACTTCGCCCGCGTTGCCCCGATCGGCTCCGGGCGCGAGGTCGAGCTCGTCAGCCTGAACGGCGAGTGCAAGGAGGCAACCGTCTGGTTTGGCAACCTGGCCACCTGCCGGAGGCGCGCGACCGTCCTCCCCTCGGGCTCGACATGGACCGACGGTGACGGCGAGGCCCGTCTCGTGCCCATCGCCGCGCCAGTGGGGTGGATCTTCGACCCCGATCCCGCGATCCTCCGCGCGGGACTGCTCGACCGCTTCGCCGGGGCCCACGGCCTGGCACGCGCCGCCGATGGAATCGATTACCTGACCGCGCCGGAGAAGGTCGAATCGCCATTCCTCTCAGCATTCGCAGTGATTGAGAGGACGTCGCTTGATCCAAAGCGGATGAAGGAGATGCTCCGGCGCCACGGGATCGGCCGGCTGGAGATCAAGGTCCGAGGGATCGACCTCGCGCCCGAGACCCTGCGCGCCCGGCTCGACCTGAAGGGCGATGAATCGGCGACGCTGCTGATCGTCGGTCGATCGTGCGCGGTGCTTGCCCATCGGGCCGGATAACTCGGACAGGCTTCCCACTCGACCCCACCGGCCTGTTACAATGAGATTGGATGTTCCCGCACCGCCCCAATCCTCCCACCACGGTGCCCGCCGATGACGCATCGACTCTCCTGCCTGCTTCCGGCGATCGTCGCCATCCTGGCTGCCTCGGCAATCGTGCCCGCCCTGGCCGACGACGCAAAGCTGCCGGCCTCGGCCTCGCGGCCGATCGACTTCGCCCGGGACGTCGAGCCGATTCTGGCGAAGAACTGCCAGCGATGCCACGGTCCGAAGAAGCAGAAGGGCGGCCTCGCGCTGCACGTTGCCGATCGGGCGATGGCCGGCGGCGACGGCGGCCCGGCGATCGTCGCGGGTCGATCGGCTGAGAGTCGCCTGATCCGCTACGTCGCCGGGCTCGAAGACGAGCGGATGCCGCCCGAGGACTCCGGCGACCCGCTCTCAAGCGAGCAGATCGGCATCCTCCGCGGCTGGATCGACCAGGGAGCGAAATGGTCGGGCACATCGATCGCTTCCACGAAAACCGCCTCCGATCACTGGTCATTCCAGCCCCCGCGCCGGCCCGATCCGCCGAGCCTCAAGGATCGTTCCTGGGTTCGCAACCCGATCGACCCGTTTGTCCTGGCGCACCTCGAAGGCCGGGGGATGCGGCCGTCGCCCGAGGCCGACCACGCCACCCTGATCCGTCGCCTCAGCCTCGACCTGATCGGCCTCCCGCCGACGCCCGAGGAGGTCGACGCCTTCCTCGCCGATCAACGCCCCGACGCCTACGATCGCCTGGTCGACCGCCTGCTCGCCAACCCACGCTTCGGCGAATGCTGGGGCCGGCACTGGCTCGACCGCGCCCGATACGCCGACACCAACGGCTACGAGAAGGACCGCGAACGCTCCATCTGGCCCTATCGCGACTGGGTGATTCGCGCCCTCAACGCCGATCGGCCCTTCGACCGCTTCACCATCGAGCAGATCGCCGGCGACCTCCTGCCGAACCCCACCACCGACCAGATCGTCGCCACCGGCTTCCACCGGAACACGATGACCAACGAGGAGGGCGGCATCGACGTCGAGGAATTCCGGTTCGTCTCGACGATCGACCGCGTGAACACCACGGGAGCTGTCTGGCTGGGCCTCACGATCGGATGCGCGCAATGCCACTCGCACAAGTATGATCCGATCAGCCAGCGCGAGTATTATCAATTCTTCGCTTTTCTCAACAACGCCGACGAGCCCGAGATGGACCTCCCCGACCCAGCGATCGCGGCGCATCGGGCGGAGATTGCGTCCCGGATTGCGCGGCTCGAATCGAGCCTTCGCGATCACTACCCATCGGCCGGACCCGGTAGCCTGGCCTCGAAGGTGGAGGCGTGGGAGAAGACGATCCATCCGACGCACTGGAACGTGCTGGCTCCTTCAAAAGTGACGTCGAAGAAGCACGCGACGATGACGGTGCAGCCGGACGGCTCGGTTCTGGCAACCGGCGACAAGCCGAATAATGATGTCTACACAGTGGAATTGCCGGTCGATCGCGAGGGGATCACGGCGATCCGGCTGGAGGTTCTCACGGACCCGAGCTTGCCCGAGCACGGTCCTGGCCGGGCGCCTCTGTTTCAGGTTGGCGACTTCCTTTTGACCGAATTCCGGATGGAGGCACACGACGCGAACGGCCAGTCGCGTCCGATCCGGTTCGCCGGCGCGACCCAGGACTACACCGCGCCAGGGCGATCGGCGGCGATGGCGATCGACGGGATCACCGACACGGGATGGAGCGTCAACGGGGCGGTCGGCCGCGATCACGCGGCGGTCTTCGAGCTGGCCGAGCCGTTCGCCGGGAGGCCGAGTCGCCTGGTCATCAACCTGCATCAGGAATACATCCACCAGACGACGATCGGTCGGTTCCGTCTCTCGGCGACGACCGACTCAAGGCCCGTGCATGCCTCGGGTCTGCCGTCGGACGTCGAGGCGATTGTGCTGGTCCTTCGGGGCGAGCGGACGAAGGATCAGATCCGGAGATTGCAAGATTATTACCTGTCGATCGCTCCCGAGCTGGCGAAGGCGCGCGAGCCGATCGAGGCCTTGCGGCGGTCGATGCCGAGGTTCCCGACCTCGATGGTGATGCGAGAGCGCCAGCCCGAGCACACGCGGACGACCCAGATCCACCGTCGAGGCGAGTTCCTCAAGCTGGCCGACCCGGTCGAGCCGGGGGTGCCGTCGGTGCTGCATCCGCTCCCGAAGAATGCCCCGCTCAACCGGCTGACGATGGCCCGATGGCTGGTCGACCCGGCGAACCCGCTGGTCGGGCGGGTCGCGATGAATCAGCTCTGGCAGGAGCTTTTTGGCCGGGGCCTGGTCCGCACAACGGAGGACTTCGGAACCCAGGGCGCCCAGCCCTCGCATCCCGAGCTGCTCGACTGGCTCGCCACCGAATTCGTTCGCCAGGGCTTCTCGACCAAGGCGATGCTCCGACTCATCGTGACGAGCGCGACCTATCGCCAGTCGTCGGGCACAACGCCCGAGCAACACGCCCTCGACCCGACGAACGAGCATTTGAGCCGGGGCCCTCGGTTCCGGGTGACGGCCGAGGTGGTGCGCGACGTGGCGCTGTTCTCGTCGGGATTGCTGACGGATCGCCTGGGCGGGCCGAGCGTCTACCCGCCGCAGCCCGAGGGCGCCACAGCGCTCGCCTACGGCCAGTCTCCCTGGCCGACGAGCCGGGGCGCCGACCGTTATCGTCGGGGCCTCTACACGTTCCTTAAGCGGACAGCGCCGTACGCCGCCTCGATCGCGATGGACGCGCCGACTTCCGAGACGACGTGCGTCCGCCGAGAGCGCTCGAACACGCCGTTGCAGGCGCTCACGCTGCTGAACGACACGGTCTTCGTGGAAACGGCGCGAGCGATGGCGCGTCGGGCGATCGTGGAGAGTCCGGATGGCTCGATCGATTCGCGGGCGCATCGGATCTTCCGCCTGGCGCTCTCGCGCCCGCCGGGAGATGAGGAGCTATCGCGGCTGGCCGCCTTCTACCGAAAGCAGCTCGGGCGCTTCCAATCGGGCGAGCTGGACGCATCGAAGGTCGCTGGCCTGGACGCGAAGGATGTGCCCTCCCCCCTGCTCGCCCCAACGCCGCCCGCCGGCTCCGACGCCAACGAACTCGCCGCCTGGACGACCGTGGCCCGGGTACTGCTCAACCTGGATGAGACGGTTACGAAGGAGTGAGATCGGACGGAAATCGACCTTCGCCGGATCGGCACCTGCTGCTAGGATGCGTCCGTGGGCGGTCGGGGTGTCGGTCCGCAGGGAGGGGGACGACCCAATGGACGCGAGGAAATCGGCGTGTCTGGCGGCCGTGCTGGCGGCCTCGGCCTGGGGCACCGCACCGGCCGAGGGCGGCGACGAGGGCTGGAAGGTGACCGTGGTCCGCCACTCGCGCCGTGACGTGAAGAATCTGGGCCTGGTGACGTCCGTCCTCCACCCGCGCGTCGCCCGACTGTCGCGGGAGCTGGACGAGGCGGACGAACTCGACGATGCGACCAGCGTCGCGCGCGAACTGTTGCGCCTCGGCTTGCCGACGGCGCTGGACGTGGTCGAGCGGTATTCCCGGGACCATGCGCCGATGACCGCGTTCGACCGCGGACACCGCGTTTTGATGATCCTCGGCCCGACGGATGGCTCGGTCCGTCAAGCGCTCGGGACCGAGCCGCCGTTCGAGATGCCCGGGGACCCGGCCGACTCGCTCCTGATCCGGGCCTTGAAGCTCATGCCCGATCGCTTCGTCCGGGTCCGGACGGAGACCTCGTTTAGCATGAAATTCGGGGATCCGACGATCCTGTGGTCGGGCGTGCATCGTGTGCCGGCCGGGGTGCTCGCGCAGGAGAGGGAAGGCGACGGCGTCGGTTTCCTCGCGCGGGCGAAGGATCGGCCCGAGTATGACCTCTTCTATTACGGCTTCCGGGATGGGCGGCTGGACGAGAGTCGATGGGTCACGTCCGACGTCAAGGAAGATCAACTCCGCCGATGGCGGGAGAGTCCCTGGTGGCCGAAGGAGTGGCGTTGATCGCCCGGCCGGCGCGATCCGCACCCATCGATCCTTCCCGATCCGCCCCGCGACCGGTTATCCTGAAGAGGGGCCGCTGGCGGTCGGCGTCCCGATCGACCCGGGAGACCAGGAGGTGGGCGATGTCGAAGGCAGAGGCCGAGGCCGCCGTCCCGACGTCCGCGGAGCGCGACACGATGCACGCCCTCTACCGGCAGGGCGGCCGGGAGAGACAGATGGCTCCTCATATCGTCTATGCGGATGCGTCGTGTCCCCACGAGGATTGCGATCAGCCGATGCAGGCGATCGACTTCCGCCTGGAGGACCACGGCCGGGCGGTGCATGATGTCCTGGTCCGGGCCTGGTGGGACGACACCGGCTTCGCGGGGCGTTGCCCGCGGTGCGGCGGCTGGATCCATTTCACGATCCGGGGCAAGCGAGCGATCACGCCCGACGAGGCGGCCGGATATCCGCAGTTGCCCGCCGACTGGTCCGATCGGGCGACGATCCTCGGCTGAGGCGGCGATCGAGGATTGGGTCCCTGGGTGAGCCCCGAATCCGAGTTCAGAGCGGCGTTGATCGGCCCGGCCCTACCCGTTGAGCGTCAGGCTGGCGACGGTCGCCTGCGAGGGGCTCAGGTTCAGGTCAATCGTGCCGGTCTCACTCGAATGGGCGAAGGTGCCCGAACTGCTGATGACGTGCTGGTCGTGCTGATAGTAGACCATCTTCCCAGTTCGATGGACAGGTCCGGGCGAGGCGTTGCTGAAGGCGATCGTGAAGGCTCCGTGCGGGGCCCGGATGGTGATCGTGTCGGGCCCGACGTAGTTCCCCAGGCTATCGGAGTTCTCGAGCCAGAGGCCATGCACCGGCCCGATCCCGGCGAGCTGGCCGCGGATCGGGATCGACGTGGAGGTGCCTCCGAGCTGGTTCGAGTTCGAGACGGACGCCTGGTTCTCTACCGTCAGCGTTCCGCTCAAGGAGAGCGGCTTCTGGACCAGGGCGACGGCCGGGCGTTCCCGATGACCGTGCGCCAATGGGTGGTGCATCCGGGAGAGCAATTCCCTC
>DAHZZC010000689.1 GCA_027435495.1 Planctomycetales bacterium | reverse complement strand
CGAGCGGACGCCGGCCCGAGGCGTTCGAGGACGCCCGGCGATTGCTCGAGCGGAAGGACGTCGACGCGGTTGTGGTCGCCGTCCCGTGCGACCTGCACGAGCGGCTTTACCTCGACGCGATCGCGGCCGGCAAGCACCTGTACGCCGAAAAGCCGGCGGGCATGACTGTGGGAGAATGCGACCGGCTGATCGCGGCCTCGGCCTCGGCTCCGGGCCTGGCGGTGCATGTTGGGTTCCAGCGGCGGTCGAACCCGAGGTATCGCGAGGCTGTCGAGCGGATCAAGCGAGGCGATCTGGGCCCGCTGGTCGAGGCCCGCGCCGCCTGGAACAGCAGCAACGGTCCGCTCACCGGCCAGGGCGGATGGCTTGGCCGTCGCGAGCGGTCGGGCGACTGGATGGTCGAGCAGGCGGTCCACGTCTGGGACGTCCTGCACTGGATCAAGGGGGATTTGCCGAGGTCGGCCGTCGGCTGGGGTCGGCGCGGGTTGTTTGCCCGGGTGGATGCGCTCCGCGATGTGACCGATCACTACGCCGTCGAGTTGGAATGGGCCGACGGCTTCCGCGCCTCGTTCGCGCAGAGCTGGATTGCGCCGGCCGACGAGGGGTTCACCGGGACGACGTTCCGCGTGCTGGGTGAGGAGGGCGGCCTCGACTTCTCGACCGGCGGTCTGACCTTGCGTGACCGATCCACGCCGAGGCAGACAATCCAGGGCGGTCCGCAGCCGGACACCCGGCTGGCGCTGGAGGCGTTCCTCGTCGCGGCGGGATCGGAGTCTCCATCGACGCCCCCGGTCTCGCTGGCCGACGCCCGCGCCGCGACACTCATCGGCCTGCTGGCGCGGAAGGCCGTCGACGAGCGCCGGGCCGTCTCGATCGACGAGGTCGCGACCCTCGACGCTTGATCTCCGACCCGGAGGGACGGTCACGAGGCGAACCTAAAGGTGACAGGGACCGTATTTTAAGGTTCCAGACAGCTTTTTTATCTGCTTATCGTCCCCTCCGGAGCAGAATCTCGATGGAATTGCCCCGAGGCATGTCGCTCGAGATCTCCAAACCCGCGCAGAGGCGGTCCGCGGTGCTGCATGGTCTGCTCGCCCTTTTGCTCATCGGCATCACGACATTCTGGATCGGTGCCGCCCTGCTCGAGTTGCTCGAAATCAGCGAATGGGTAAACGGCTTATTCTGGGTTTTAATATGGAGTATTATTGTTGTGTTTATATTAAATTGGTGTTTGATTACGGCAGTCATTATCCTTGGAGTACGCCGGCGACGAGAGAAGCACGAGGAACTTTCCGGTAACGTGGAACTCACCGAAACGCACCTCGACGTCGGAAGACGCAGCATTGCCTGGAAGTCCGTGCGAGCGGTGGAAGTTACTCCTTTCGATATAATCATTCGCTACACGGATAGCGGCAGGAATCTCCAGCTCTACATTCCGCGGTCGTGGCTCCCATCGCATGCCGCGGAACAGATAAGTGGTCATAGCGCCAGGCAAGCTTGAGGAATCTAAAAGGTCACAGGAACCTTTGTTTAAGGTTCCTGTGACCTTTTAAGCGCTCGAACCCTACTCCAGCATCTCGCGCCGCTGCCAGTTCAGGCTGAGCCCGATTTTGCGTGAGAGGTTGCCGTCCCAGCTAGCCTCGAACCCCTCGTCTCGCAAGCATTTGCAGACCTCATGACCGATGGCGAGCGCGTTCTGCTGGTAGACCTCGTCGGGGACCTCGCCTTCGTCCTGCGAGAGCCAGCCGTAGCCGAGATAGACCGAAATGTTGCTGTCGTCGGCCAGGCTCTCGGGCAGATTCTGGTCGATGAAGAAAGCGTAGCCTCGGACCCGGTCGCGGAAGCCTGGTTCGCGGCCCTCGATGACGGCGATTCTCTCGCCCAATTCGGATCGCGTGCAGGTGTTGCAGCAGGGGGAAGCCTGCCAGAGCATGATCCCTCGTTCCTGCAGGGCGAGCTCGACGCGGTCCAGGCGGTCGCAGTCCGTCTCCTCGGGCCAGGTTTCGCGTTCGGCTTCGAGCTGGCCCGCCGCTTCCTCAAGCTCCTCGGCGGAGAACCGAATGAAATCTTCCTGCTCGGACTCCGGAGCATCCTCGATAAAGACTTCGTCGCAGTTCTGTAGGATTGACTCGTGCTCGAGCTTCCCCAGGCGAAGCTCGCCACGGATGGAAGAACGAAGCCGTTCACGGAGTTCTTCACGCGCCTTATCGTCCCAGACCTGTTCGTCGCTCATCGTCACGACTCCTCAGGGCGTCGGCCTGAAACACGATGGATGGCGATCAATTTTGCCATCCGATTAGTGGACCAAACCCCACCGGCCGGCATTGTGTCGCAGCTTTCGAACAGTGGTCAATGGCGCAAGCAGATTGGCCGAGCTGGCGTTCCGCCCGCCACCCTGCCTCTGATGTAATCCACGAATGAGGACATCATGCTCTTTTCACCGCTCGGCGTCTACATCCAGACCAACTACGGCAGCGAGGGCGATTTGCTTTGGCGGGCCGGCATGGTCGACAAGATATGGCAGGACGGCTGGGCGGTCGACGGGGATAGGGGTCAGTAGCCGAAAGGAGGATCCGGGGGTTCAGACCTGGGTGACCCGGCCCGGGCCCTCCCCGCTGGCTGCCGCCGTCCAGAGCGGCGTCAGCGGTCCCGGCCGCCGGCTCGGGTGCCGGCCCTGGCCGACGGGGCCGGCTCGCCGGGCTTGACCTTGTCGAGGTCGATGGTGACCTCCTCGGAGCGGGCGATCTCGACGACGATCGGCGAGCTGGCTGGTCCGTAGCGGCCCTCGAGCATATCGTCGTCGCGCTGGAGGGGCATCTTGCCGCGTTTGCCGGCGGACTTTTGCCGGGCGGCGTCGAAGGCCGGGCGCTGGAGCTGCTGGGTGAGGGCGACGCGGTACTTGCCGCGGGGGATGCCCAGGCGGTCGGGGCCGGGGACCTCGAAGGTCGACTCCGAGGCGTTGACCTCGGCGGCGTACGGGTCGCCGCCCTTGACGGTCTTTCCCTCGGCGTCCTGGTGCTCCAGGGGGATGAAGGTGAGGCTGAAGACCTGGTCTTCGGGCGGGCTGTACCTGGCCCCGCCCTTGACGACCTTGCCGGTGACCCAGACGCGATCGGCCGGGCCGCCGCAGCCGGAGGCGATGGTCAGGGCGAGGGTCAGAAGGGCGGTCGCACGGAGGCGCATCGGTGGTCGTTCCTCGGGGGCGTGAGGCGAATGGGAAAGGAGGGGAGGGCCGCCTCGGCGCCTGCCGGGCGGCCCTGTTCGAGGGGTCAATACTGGTCGGCGCTGAGGATGTAGCCGTCGTGCTTGCAGAGGACCGCGGCCCAGACCTGCTCGGAGATGGAGTTCTTGATGAAGTGGACCGAGCCGTCGCAGAAGGCGACGTTGACGCCGCCGGGGTGGAGGCTCCGGCTCTGGCCGCCGCTGTTGTACATTCCGCTTCCGCAGTTGAAACCCATGCCCTGCTGGGCGGCGTTGGGGAAGAGCGGGCCGAGGACCGGGCCGTTCTGCATCTCGTCGCCGCCGTCGCCGCAGTTGGGGTAGCTCAGGCCGTTCTTGTTGTTGGGTGTCGGGTTGAACGGCTTGGCGTGGCCGGCGAGGCTCGCCATTCCCAGGCCGAGCGCCCAGGTCCCCCGGATATCCATCGAGCTGAGCCCGACCCGAAGCTCGGCGATGCAGGCGGTGTTCGAGGTTCCGTCGGTGATCTCGGCGAGCTTCACACCGAAGTTCTCGCCCATGACGCCGCTCTTGGCCATACCGGGGAACGGGTCGGCCTGGTAGAGGTCGAGGTCGTTAAGGCTGTGGTCGCAGTCGGTGTTCCCCTGGACGGCCCCGTAGTTGCCGCGAGCCCAGTTGGTCAGCGGGATTCCCTTCATCTGGTCCATCGGGGCGTACTGGGGATAGTTCTGGTAGTCGCTCGGGGTGTAGAAGAAGGCGCCGGGCTGGTTGTTGGCGTCGGTCGGACAGACGAAGACGTTCAGCCGGGTGCCGCGGACCGTGGTGTTGCACCAGTCCATGTTGTAAAGGTTCGCGTTCGGTGCGTTCTGCACCGGGTTGGCGACGTTGTTGTACGGCCCGGCCCAGCCTGGGTAGCCGTTCACGTTCGACGCGTTGTAGAGCTGGGCCTGCTCGATGTAGGGCAGGATCATGATCGCCCAGTTCGGGCCGAACGGCTCGGTCTCGTCGCTTCCGAGGGCGTCCGAGCCGGTGTAGGGCGTCAGCCCGTTCAGGTACGGCTCGTTGACGCCCTTCGGAAACGTGCTGTTGGCCGACTCGAAGTTCATCACGCCGAGCGCGAGCTGCTTGGCGTTGTTGACGCACTGGGCGCGACGCGCGGCCTCGCGCGCCGCCTGGACGGCGGGTAAAAGCAGGGCGATCAGGACGGCGATGATCGCGATCACGACGAGAAGCTCGATCAGGGTAAATCCGGCGCGCACTCGGGCCATGGGGAGGGAGCTCCGTGGAGAGAAGATCGTTCGGGATGCGGCGGCGAAAGTCGTCGACTTCCGGACGGGGGAAGTGGTTTACGTATACTAGGAAGTTTATTTTGGAAGGGATGTCGGCCCGTGGAAGATTGGATGAAATCCGGCGGGTCGCCCCGTTGGGATGATCCGGGGCGCCGGATCGGTTAGGATCGACCAGGGCGCCGGGCGGATCGGCCCGTGCCCTCCGCCCCATTTGCCGACCGGCCCCGACGGTGAGCCCATGATCGAGATCAACGAGCGGATTGCCATTCCCGACGACGAGATCGCGATGGAATTCATCCGTGCCTCGGGGCCGGGCGGTCAGAACGTGAACAAGGTTTCCACGGCGGTTCGGCTCCGGTTTGACGTCCGGGGCTCGGCCGCGCTGCCGGCGGACGTCCGCGACCGGCTGATCCGCCTGGCTGGCCGGCGGCTCGGCGACGACGGTTTCCTGACGATCCACGCCCGATCCGAGCGGACCCAGGAGGCCAACCGCCGCGACGCCATTGATCGGCTCGTCGAGCTGATCCAGCGCGCCTGTGAGCGGCCGAAGGCCCGGCGCGCCACCCGGCCGACGGCCGGCTCGCGCGAGCGTCGATTGGAGAGCAAACGCCGGCGCGGCGAGACCAAGCAGGGTCGGCGCGGGCCCCGATCCGGCGGTGAAGACTGATCCCCACGTGACTCGCCAGGAGAAATCCCGATGCTCGCTCTTTCCGCCGCCTTACTGAGCCTGGCCGTCGCCGGACAGACGGGCCCGGCCCCGTCCGAGGGCTGGACCCCACTGTTCAACGGCCGGAACCTCGACGGCTGGTACACCTTCCTCGAAAAGCACGGCAAGGACAGCGACCCCGAGAAGATCGTCACGATCGAGGACAATCAGATTCACCTCTACAAGCACGCCGAGGACGGTAGCCGGGTGGTGATGGGGTACATCTCCACCGATCGCGAATACGGAGATTATCACTTTCGGCTGAAGTACCGGTGGGGTGCGAAGAAGTTCGAGCCACGCTACAAGATGAAGCGGGATGCCGGGCTGTATTACCACATCATCGGCCCCGACAAGGTCTGGCCGCGCGCGCTCCAGTTCCAGATCGAGCGGACGAACGTCGGCGATCTGATCACACTGTATGGCATCCACACAGAGACGACGATCGATCCGAAGACGCGGTCGGAGAAGATGCCGACGTTCCTGCCGGCAGAGCAGGGGGGGCAGGCGTATGATCTCGGCGGGCAGGGAGTCTCGTACCTGAAGCACCTGGCCGGCGACCACGAGCTTGAGGGCTGGAACACGGTCGAGGTGATCGCCCGGGGTGCGACCACGACGCATCTTCTCAACGGCCGGGTCGTGGCCCGCGGGAAGGCCGTCCGGCTGGTCGACCCGAAGACGCCCGACGCCCCGTCGCCCGTCACTCGAGGTCGAATCGCGCTGGAGATCGAGGCGGCCGAACTCTTCTATCGCGACGTCGAAATCCGGTCGCTTCCGCC
>DAHZZC010000688.1 GCA_027435495.1 Planctomycetales bacterium | reverse complement strand
GGCACGAAAAAAGACAGAGAAACAAAAGCATTGATGATGGGGGGGCCGGTCCGGGCGGTCTCCTTCTCGTCTCGGCTGGAAAACGGAACTGGCTCCGGAGCGCAGGTGCCTGTACTGACTCGTGGGTGAACCACTGCAGGTGAAACCCGGGAACTCAGATCCCGAGAAACCACGAAAATCACGAAGGGCACGAAAAAGGCCGAGAATCGAAAGCCTTCATGATGAGGGTCGGGCAGGGACGTTTCCTTCTCGGACCGACCGGGAAACGGGGACTGGCTCCGGAGCGCAGCGCAGGTGCCTGTCCCCCTTTCGCGAACGATCCGGTGCTGGTCCTCGGGTGATTCCGTGCTGGCCCGCTTTTCGGAGGCAAAATAATCGTGTGAAGGGGAGGAATCAAGCCATGTCCATCGACGTCAAGACGGTGAGCGGGCGCCGGGATCTCCGGTACGAGTCGTTCGACGAGCTGCTCGCCGACGCCGAAAAGCTGGTCTCCACACCAGGGACGCGGACGCTCGGCAACTGGTCGCTGGCGCAATTGCTCGCTCACCTGGCCTCGGCGATCCAGATGTCACTGGGGGACGTCCCGCCGCCGACGGTGCCCTGGCCGATTCGGATCATCGGGTTCCTCGTCAAGGGCCGACTGCTGAGAAAGGGGCCGAGTCCGGGCTTCAAGCTCCCGGCCGAGGTCGAGCCGAAGGTCTATCCATCCGTGGCCTCGGCCGAGGAGGGGCGGGAAATGCTTCGAACGGCCGTCGCCCGCACGAAGACCGAGCGGATGTCGGCCCGGCATCCGATCCTGGGGCCGCTCACGCACGAGGAATGGGGAAAGCTCCACCTCCGTCACGCCGAGCTTCACCTCAGCTTCGCCGTCCCGGGCGACCCGGCCTGATCCCTCGACGGAGATCCAACCTTGCTCGACGCCGAGGCCGATCGACGTGCCTTTCAGCGACGTCTCGACGCGGAACGATCGGCCGCCGAGCGGAACCGGATGGGCCAGTTCGCCACGCCGGAACCGCTCGCGATGGAGATCGCCCGGTACGCCCACCGGCTTCGAAACGGGTGCCGCGAACCGGTCGCCTTCCTCGACCCGGCCATCGGCACCGGCTCGTTCTATTCGGCCCTGCGCAGGGTGTTCCGAGACCAGGAGATCGCCGATGCCTGCGGTGTCGAGCTCGATCCGAGGTTCGTCGACGCCGCTCGCAACCTGTGGAGCCAATCCGGCCTTCGCCTGATCCCCGGCGATTTCACCCAGCTCGCGCCCGACCGATCCTACAATCTCATCCTCGCCAATCCGCCCTATGTACGCCATCACCATATCGATCGCATTCCAAAGAATCGCCTGAAGGCGGCGGTCGCTGAGCGGTACGGATGGACGATCAGCGGACTGGCCGGACTGTATGCCCACTTCCTCCTGTTGGCCGACGCCTGGATGTCCCCCGGCGGACTCGCCCTCTGGCTCATCCCCTCGGAATTCCTGGACGTAAATTATGGAGCGATCCTCCGATTTTACCTGACAGAGAAAATCAAGCTCCTTCATATCCACCGATTCGCGCCGGCCGACGTTCAGTTCGGCGATGCCCTGGTGACCTCGGCGATCGTCGCGTTCGAGAAAGCCGAGCCGCCGGCCGATCACCGGGTGAAACTCTCCCTGGGCGGGTCGATCGCCGATCCGATCGAGTCGGAAGCGATCCCGCTGGCCGAGCTGCGAAGAGCGCGGAAGTGGTCGGGGCGGGTCGGCGGGAAAGCAGGATGGACGGGGCCTTCACCGACGCTCGGCGACTTCTTCGCGATCCGACGGGGGCTGGCGACCGGCGCGAATGCGTTCTTCATCCTCGACCGCCGCGAGGCGAGGCAAAAGGGAATCCCGGAGGAGTTCCTCCGCCCGATCTTGCCGTCATCGCGGCACCTCCCCGCCGCGATCATCGAGGCCGATTCCGACGGCTACCCGGCGATCGAAACATCGCTGGCGATCGTCGACTGCGACCTTCCCGAGTCGGTCCTCCAGCGCGACCATCCGCGCTTCTGGGCCTACCTGGAATCGGGCAAGACGATGGGCGTTCACGAGGGATACCTGGCGAGCCGACGGACGCCCTGGTATGCGCAGGAGCGTCGGGATCCGGCGCCGTTTCTCTGCACCTACATGGGCCGCGAGAAGTCGGGCGCGGGTCCGTTCCGGTTCTTCTGGAACCGCTCGCGCGCGATCGCGGCGAATGTTTATTTGATGCTTTATCCCCGGGGCCCGATGGAGAATGTTCTCTCCGCGAGGGCCGATCTCTACCCAATCGTTTTCGATCACCTGCGGTCGATCGGTGGTGATCTCCTGGTGCGCGAGGGCCGCGTCTACGGCGGCGGGCTTCACAAGATGGAGCCGGGCGAGCTGGCGCGGCTGCCGGCCGTCGAGCTGGGGCGGGTCATCGAGGAAGCGGTGGCGACGGCGGTCAGGGGAGGAGGTCATCCACCGGGATCGGCGGGAGCTTCTGGCCGTCGATCGCGATCGGGACCGACTGGCCCGGCTTGAAGTCCTTGCGCGACCGATATCGGCCGTCCTTCGTCGGGCGGGAATAGACCTCCACCTGCCGCTCGACCAGGTTGATGATCCAGTAGACCGCGATCCCCGCGCGGGCGTAGACCGTCCGCTTGATCCCGCGATCCTGGGCGAGCGAGGAATCGGAAACCTCGATGAGCATCGCGACGTCGTCGGGCGTGGGATGGCGGTGCCGGTAATCCACGTCGGTGCCCCGGACGACCATGACATCGGGCTCGGGCTCGTCGTATTCGACGATCCGGACCGGATGCTCCTGCCAGGTCGACCAGCCGGCGGCCAAACGTCGGTCGACTTCCCTGAACGCCCGCCTGGTCGAGTAGCCATGTTCCGGGTTTTTCGGCATCTTGTCCAGCAGGTAGCCGTCGATCAACTCGATCCGGTGCGAGTCCTCGATCGCCCCGGAATTGCCGATGCGATCGTACTCGTCCACGGTGATCCGGTGGATTTGCGGGGCGCTCTTCGATCGAGCGGGCGCGACCGTCGCCATGACTTGCTCCATCCCGGGGACCAGGCTACCCATCGCTTGCCGACCTCGATATCGCCATCGTGGCCGATCGGGGTCGCGGCGGTCAATCGGCCTCGCCGCGGAGGACACGGTCGATGGTCCGGTCGATCCGTCCGAGGGTCGTGTCGGTGGCGCCCTGCTGGAAGTCGAGGATGTTCCCCTCGCGATCGATCAGGATCATCGACGGGTAGAACTGAACCTGGAGCGATTTCTGGACGGGGCAATCGCCGCTCATGGTGGTGACGAGGACCGGATAGTTGATGCCCAGCTTGCGAGCGGCGGCGTCGGCCGAGGCGCGTCGGGCGTTGAGGGTTTCGCCCTTCTCACAGGCGATTCCGATCACCTGCAACCGGCTCGGGCTGACGCGATCCTGAAGGTCGCGGTGGTGTTCGATCGAGGTCTTGCACTCGCGGCACCAGCTCCCCCAGAAGTCGAGCAGGATCAGGTCGGCGTCGATGTCGGCCAGTGAGATGGAGCGGCCATCGAGGCCCGGGAGCCGCAGTTCGACGATCTTTCGCCGCCCGGCGTCGAGCCGGCAGATGGCGGTCTCGTCGTCGATCGCGACCGATGGCCGGGCCGGCACCGGCGAGCCCGGCGCCCGACGGCGAAGGGGCCGGACCGACTCGCGATCGGCGATCGTCAGCGAACGGCCAGCGCGGACCACCTCAGGCGCCCGACGTGGCCGATCCTGGGAGGTTTCGAGGACTTCCTCGGGATCCTCCGAGGGCCGTTCCGTCGCCTCGGTGCCGACGGCGCGGACGACCCCGTCATCGCGTCGGCGGTCGACCGGGCCCTCATAGGAGCTTCGGCGGAGTGCCTCGTCGATCGGGACGTCGTCGGGC
>DAHZZC010000687.1 GCA_027435495.1 Planctomycetales bacterium | reverse complement strand
AAACCGGATGCGGCTGGTGCTCCGGATCGCCGAGCGACTGCGGAAGCGCATCCCCGACGATCTCCCCCTCTTCGTCCGGATCTCGGCGACCGACTGGGTGGAAGGCGGATGGGACGTTGACCAGTCGGTCGAACTGGCGCGCCGGCTGAAACAACGGGGCGTGGATTTCATCGATTGCTCGTCGGGTGCGCTGGTGCCAAAGGCACGCATCCCGGTCGGAAAGGGGTATCAGGTGCCGTTCGCCCGTCGAATCCGCGACGAGGCCGACATTCTGACGGGCGCCGTCGGGATGATCACCGAGCCCGACCACGCCAACGGGATCATCACCGGTGGTGAAGCCGACCTGGTCTTCCTCGGCCGTGAGTTGCTCCGGGAGCCCTACTGGGCGCTCCAGGCCGAGCAGTCCCTCGGCGCCGAGCCCGAGTGGCCTTACCAGTACGGGTATGCGGTCCGGAGACGGTCGAAGTGAGTCCGTCACACGCCAGGTTTTCCCAGGGCGCGGCCCTCCATTCTCCGGTTTCCTCACCGAGACGCCTTCAAGGGCCGCGTCCTCGCGAAACCGCATATCAGCCTTAAGCGTAGACGCATCTCAGGAGAGGCCGCGGACGACTTTGAGCGATGCAATGGCCTGTCCTCGGATCGACCGGCCGAGGGACACGAGCACTTCCCTATCGCGAAGGTCCTTCAAGGACTTTGCGGGTCGGTGGATCTCCCTGTTCGCTCCCTTCCAGTGGGCCCGTTCCTCCCATACACTGTTCGGGCGAGGTTCGCCCGGGCCAGGCCCGCGCGTTGACGCTGGCCTCCTCGGAATCCCGCGCCGAATCGGACGGTCGCGGCGTGAAGCACTGTTCTCCATCGGGCCCGATCCGAACCAGGGAGTCTCCGAACTTGACCCAGCCGACAACCGCCGAGCATCGTCGCCTGGCCGACAGCGCTGAACGCCGTGCCGACTGGAAGAACTGGGGTCCATACCTCGCCGAGCGGGCGTGGGGAACCGTCCGCGAAGACTACAGCCACAGCGGTAACGCCTGGGATTTCTTCCCACACGACCACGCCCGAAGCCGGGCCTTTCGCTGGAATGAGGACGGCCTCGCCGGCTTCTGTAACCGATTTCAAAATATCTGCCTGGGACTGGCGCTCTGGAACGGCCGCGACCCCTACCTCAAGGAACGGCTCTACGGACTCGCCAACGAGGAAGGAAACCACGGCGAGGACGTCAAGGAATACTACTTCTATCTCGACGGAGTACCGACCCACGCCTACATGCGGATGCTTTACAAGTATCCGCAGGCCGAATATCCTTATGAGCGGCTGCTCGCCGAGGGTCGGCGCCGGTCGCGGAGCGAGCCCGAGTTCGAGCTGGTCGACGCGCTCGGCCAGTCGCTCGCTGAGGGACGCTACTTCGACGTCGTCATCGAGTACGCCAAGGTCGACGAGGAAGACATCCTCTGCCGGATCACCGCGTTCAACCGAGGCCCCGAGCCGGCCGAGCTCCACATCCTGCCGCACGCCTGGTACCGCAACACCTGGTCGTGGGGATTTGGAACCGAGCGGCCGTCCCTCTGGAAGGAAGGATCAGGGACGATCCGGACGAAGCACCGGCACCTCGGCGAGCGGTTCTGGTATCTCGACGATTCGCCCGATCTTCTCTTCACCGAGAACGAAACCAATCGCTGGCGCCTCTTCGGTACCCCCAACGACGGACCCTACGTCAAGGACGGATTTCATGAGGCGGTCGTCCACGGTCGCGGAGATCGGGTGAATCCAGCAGGCCGCGGCTCGAAGGCAGCCGGGCATTACCAGGCGATGATCCCGCCCGGCGGCTCGATGACCGTTCGGACCCGGCTGGCGAAGGGGCCCCTCGACGACCCCTTCCGACAATTCCACCCGATCGTCGATCTCCGGCTGGCCGAGGCCGACGAGTACTACAACGCGATCCACTCGCCCGGCCTGGACGAGGATCGTCGAAGCGTCCAGCGGCAGGCGTTCGCGGGGCTACTCTGGTCGAAGCAGTTCTACCACTACAGCGTGGAGCTCTGGCTCGACGGCGATCCCGCCGGACCCGCTCCGCCGCCTGCCCGGCTCCAGGGTCGAAACTCAGGATGGCGGCACCTCTATAACCTCGACGTGCTGAGCGTCCCCGACAAGTGGGAATACCCCTGGTTCGCCGCCTGGGATACCGCCTTCCACTGCATCGTCCTGGCGAGGATCGATCCCGAGTGGGCCAAGCGGCAGGTGATCCTTCTACTCCGCGAGTGGTACATGCACCCCAGCGGCCAGCTCGCCGCTTATGAGTGGGACTTCGGCGACGCCAACCCGCCTGTCCACGCGCATGCCGCGCTCCGGGTCTACCAGATCGACCGCGAGCTCAACGGAAAGGGCGACGTGGATTTCCTCGAAGAGGTCTTCCACAAGCTCCTGCTCAACTTCACCTGGTGGGTGAACCGCAAGGATCCCGAGGGCCGCAACGCCTTTCAGGGCGGATTCCTCGGGCTGGATAACATCGGCGTTTTCGACCGGAGCCGGCCCAACCTTCCCGACGGCCGACGTCTCGAACAGGCCGACGGCACCGCCTGGATGGCGTTCTTCTGCCTCGACATGCTCAAGATCGCCGTCGAGCTTTCGCGGACCCGTCCGGCGTACGAGGCGATCGCCACCAAGTTCTTCGAACACTTCATCGCGATCGCCAACGCCATCAACGGAATCGACGACATCGGCCTCTGGGACGAGCACGACCACTTCTATTACGACGTGATCCGGGTCGAGGGCGGCCCGCCCGAGCACCTGCGCGTCCGGTCCTTCGTCGGCCTGATTCCCCTCTTCGCCGTCATGGCGCTCGAGCCGGGAACACTCGAACGGCTCCCGCATTTCCGACGTCGAATGGAGTGGTATCTCAAATATCGAGCCACCCACGCCGGAACGTTGCAGCTTCTGACCCATCCCGGCCACGGCGGCTGCACCCTGCTCGCCCTGGCCGACCGCGAGAAACTCGAAAAAGTGATTCCGAGGCTGCTCGACCCCTCG
>DAHZZC010000686.1 GCA_027435495.1 Planctomycetales bacterium | reverse complement strand
CCACGCCCCCAAGGGGGGCTACCCCACGTAGACGGCCCCCTCGGGGGGGCCTTCCTGATACCTCGGCCTATGGCCGAGGAGCTTCATTCAAGGAACCGAGCAACATGTCGGTCACGTCCTGTTGCTCCGCTCGCCAGCGTAGACGGCCTATGTGGACAGGCTCAATCTTGGGTGGGGCTTTGGCCGCTTCGATTTCGACGAGCAGGGCGACTCCATGCCCGTCATCGTCAAAGCGCTCTGCATCGCCGTCTGCCGAATACGACGACCAACCCGTCGAAAGGCTGGCATTCCCTCCAGGAAAAGTCATTGGTTCGTGCGTGCCGCAATAGGCCGTCCGCTCGATTCCATCCGCTGACTTGTGCAGTAAACGCTTGTGCCAGTGGCCGAGAGCCAGGTAATCCAGCTGGTAATGATCGGCAGCATCGGGGCGAATGAGATGATCATCGTCGGGTAGGGGCATTACATTGAGGCTACCGTGGGCGAGCCCGATGCGTATGTTGGGATCGCCATCCACCCGGGGGTGATTCCCGACCCACGCTGTCGGGTCGTCCAGTGACCGGCGCTGCCTCAGCGGGCATGGGAAAATCGTAACCGCAAGATTCGGAACGGCGACAGGTTCGGGTTTCCGCAGGAAATGGACGCGCAAATGCGGTTGCTCGCGAAACCACGGATCTCGGTCCCAAACGCCGCCAGGTACAAGCGGGTCGTGGTTGCCGGGGATGATAAACACCGGACAGGAACCGGATGAGCTTTCCAGGATAGGGAAGGCACGAGCCGCCTCTGAGCGTGACACGCAGTGATCATCAAACACGTCGCCCGCTACGACGATGAAGTCCGCTCGCAACTGAGCCGCCTTCTCCCGTAGCTGCTGGAGCGCGATAAAGCGGGCCTCGCCAACCCGATTGCAGGCATCCTCGTCAAACCGCGTGACTCTCAAGCCCAGGTGCAGGTCTGCTGCATGGAGGAAGCGAACCATAAGACGACCTTTCCGATCGGCATTGACCTGGCACAGCTCTCATCCGCGTGCCTTGTTCAGCCTGCCAGCGTCCAGGCGGAAGATTCCCGCGATCACAACGTCACCGCCGGATGCCCGTCTCGCATGGGATGGCGGAGGGGATTGTCGCAAATCGGCGGAGATCGCTGGCGAGGGAGTTGACAGATCAGTGGAAGGCGGGTCGCCTCCGTGGTGGAATGCCAGTCGGCCAAGACTTGCCACCAACACGGAGGGACGACCCATGCTCAAGCTACCCGTTCGCACCTGGATTCTCAACGCCGCCGCCGTCTTCTCCGGTCAGCACGGCGCCGTCACCCGCCAGGCTGAGCAGGCCGGCTGCAGCCGCCAGACCGTCTACCAGCACGCGCAGAAGCTCGAACAACGCCTCGCCGCCGAGCCGCCGACCGAGGATCAACCTCATCCCGAGGCCGGCGCCGCGCCGGAGCCCTCGCCGGCCGGGCCGTGCATCCTCCTCGACAAAAACAAGCAGAAGGAACTGGCGACCACCGCCTTCGCCATGGGCATGAGCCTGCGGCAGATCGAAGACCTCCTGGGCGTCCTCCTGCCCGCCGATAAGGTCCCCGACCACTCCACCCTGGAACGCTGGGTCCAGGCCGAGGCCCGACGCGCCGAGGCTGTCCTGGCGGCGCTGGATCCGGCCTGTGCCGACCGGGTCCAGACCCTGGCCCTCGACGAGATCGTTTTTGGGGGCGGCCGACCCTCGTCGGGATCGAGCCGGCCAGCATGACCGCCGTCTTCTGCCGCGCCGCGGCCGACCGCAAGGCCGCGACCTGGGACGAGCAACGGGTGCCCTTCACCCAGTTGGAGTTCGCCGTCTCGGATGCGGCCCAGGGGATCGCCAAGGCGGTGACGCAACGGGCCGGGGAACGGCGTGATGACCCGTCGGCGCCGCCGCTGGAGCACGGCCTGGATGTCTTCCACACCGCGATGGAAGCCCACCGGGTGCTGGCCCGGCACTGGCGGCGCGCCGAGGGAACCTGGGAGAAGGCCGAGCAGGCCGACGTCGAACTCGCCCGTGCGAAGCGGCAGGGGATCGATGCGCGGGGCGTGGCGCACGCGGCCCGGGCCGCCTGGCAGCGGGCGAGTGCGGCCCTGGAGGAGGTCGAGCGGCTCGAGTCGGCCTGGGGCCGGGCCGCCTGTGCTCGGGAGTTGTTCGATGCCGGCGGCCGGCTCAACGACCGCGACCGGGCCACTGCCGTGATCGCCAGTGCACTGAAGGACCTCACCGGCCCGGAGTGGTCGAAGGTGCGGAACTTCCTGACCGACCCGCGGAGCCTGGCCTTCCTGGATCGGATGCATCGTCGATTGGAAGCGGCCGAGCCACGACCGGAGTGGCGGGAGGCGATGGCCTGGCGGTGGTGGTTGCGGCACGGACGGGTCGGCGCATCGGACCCGATCACGGAATTGCTCCGCGAGGTGGCGCGAGGCCGCGAGTTGGACGCGGAGGAGCGCACCAGTTATCAGAGGGTAGCGGCGGTGCTGGGGGACACGGTGCGTGCCAGCAGCGCGGTCGAGTGCATGAACAGCGTGTTGCGGATGCAGCAGTCGCGGCACCGGCGGATGACGCAGCCGATGCTGGACCTCAAGCGGCTGTACTGGAACTGCCGAGAGTTCCGCTCGGGGCCGAGGAAGGACGCCTGTCCCTACCGGGCGTTGGGGCTGGAGTTGCGCACCTACGACTTCTGGGAGTTGCTCCACACCGACCCAGCCCGGTTGACGCAACAACTGTCAACGCCAGAAGATGCCGAGTGAGACAATCCCCCGCCCAGCGGAATGACCTCGGCCTGGTCGGGGTTGAGGAACAACGATTCCTCACAGTCGTTCAGGACGCGGTTCGACGCCGGGTCGGCGTCGGTGAAGCCGACCTTGAAGCGGATCGGCAGGGTCCGGCGCAACTGCCAGGTCATCGCGGTCAGGAAGTAGGATTTGCCGCTGGCCGGCGCCCCCAGGATGGACACGAAGAGCGGCTCCATCTCCATCATCGCCCGGGGGATGGGGAGATGGCACCGGGGACAGGCCATCGTCCGGCACGTCATACCCTTCGGGTCGACCGCATCGCCCTCGAGCGTATATCGGCTCGGCAGGAAGCGCTGCTGGCTCTCCGCCCCGAGGAAAGGATCGCCCAGGAGGTCCAGATGCTCGGAGATCCAGAGAACCTGCTCAGGGGCGAAGCGCTCCCAGCAGTGGGGGCATGTAACCTGGGGCAGGAGCTTCAGGGGCGAGATCGCACCTGCGGCCACCTGGTCATAATGTCCAAGCGCGATGGCCATCTCATTCCCCGCGACGTGGGAGGAGTATCCCGATCCGAGGCCGGGACCCGACGATCAGAAGTATAGCCCACGAAGCAGCCGCCGTATCCGAGATGCTTCGTTGCAACCTTTCACCGAATCAATCGCGGTGAGTATACCGATGGCCATTTCGGCTTACAAGATCCTTGTCCTGTTTCCCCGGATGATCGGATGGGCGCGCGATCGCGCTAGCTTGACGCCGGGGGGAGGGTTAGAATGTGGCCGATTCCCGCCCGCGTGGCCAGGGACTGGATGGCGGCGCATGGGACCGCGCCCAAACCGAAGAAGAAGAGGACGCCGACGGTGAGCGAGGCCCGATCGAGGCTGGTGATCCTGGGGATCGGCGACGACGGACCGGCCGGGCTGACCGAGTCGGCGCGGCGGACCCTCGCCGAGTCCGATCTCATCCTCGGCCCGCCGACCGTGCTGGGACTCCTGGACGCGTTCCCCGGTCGCAAGGAGCCACTCGAGGCCGACATGAGCCTCGCCCTCCGGCAGGTCCGCGAGGCCCTCAACGCCCGACGGCCGGTGCTGGTCAGCGGCGGCGATCCGCTGTTTTACGGCGTCGCCCGGTATCTCTGCGACCGGATCGGCAAGGACCAGTTCGAGGTCGTCCCGCACGTCAGCAGCATGCAGTTGGCCTTCGCCCGGATCAAGGAGAGTTGGGACGACGCCTATTTGACCAGCCTCGCCGGACGACCGATCGAATCGGTCGTCGACCGGATCCGGATCGCCGAGAAGGTGGGCGTTTTCTCCAGCGACGACTGCCCGCCGTCGAGGCTCGCCCGAGAACTTCTCGACCGCGGGATCGACTACTTCCGCGCGTATGTCTGCGAGAACCTCGGCTCGCCGGATGAGCGAGTCACCCAGGGCGAGTTGACCGACCTGGCCGCGATGGAGTTCCACTCGCTCAACGTCGTGATCCTGATCCGGAAACCCAACCGCCCGGATCGGGCGATGGGAGGACGCCGGCATCGACTCTTCGGCAATCCCGACGACGCCTTCGCACAGTCCCTGCCGAAGCGTGGGCTGATTACCCAGGCCGAGGTCCGGGCGATCGCGCTGGCGCAGCTTGACATTCGGCCGACGAGCGTCGTCTGGGACATCGGCGCCGGGTCAGGTGCCGTCGCGATCGAGGCGGCGCAACTGGCCCATCAGGGGGTTGTCTACGCGATCGAGCCCGAGCCGGCCGACGTGGCGCTGATCCAGGCCAATGCCGAGTCGTTCGGCGTGCCGAACGTCCGGACCGTCGTCGGCCGGGCGCCCGAGATCCTCGCCGGTCTGCCCGATCCCGACGCGGTTTTCGTGGGTGGGACCGGGCGGCAGGTCGAGCCCGTCCTCGGCGCCGCTTACGATCGCCTTGTCTCGGGCGGGTCGATCGCGGTGAACGTGGCGACGATCGAGGGTCTGGCCTCGGCCTACCAGGCTCTCAAGGCGATGGCTGGCACGGTCTCGGTCTGGAACGTGACGATCGCCCGGGGGATCGAGCAGATGGACCGGCTTCGATTCGAGGCGATCCCGCCGACGTTTCTCCTGACGGTCACCAAAGGGGAGCCGGCGGTCGATTGAACGGGCTGGGCCGATCGTCGGGCACGCGGGACGGGTATGGGCTGTTGTGGAGGGGTGACGAGTCGACTAGATTGAATACTAGCGGCGACGATCCGAGCGGATCGCGGAGGGATTTGTCACGTGCCGGATCGGTGATGGCGACAGGGGCGGCGATCTCGCGCATAATGGCTCGAAGGGCTCGCCAGAGATCCAGGGGTCGGCGCCGGCCGGTCGGGCCGACTGCGAGATCCACAGGATCGGCGGCGGGATTGTCGAGAATTTGCGGCTGAAGCCGGCCGAGTCCCGTCTGGAGCCGCCCGGTATCTCCGTCCTGAAAGGGGGGACGCCTGCCCAGGCTGCCGAACAGGTGAAGTCGGCCTTCCCGGGCGCTGCGAGGCTGCACAAGGCATCGAGGATCGTGGGCTCGGCGACCGAGGAGGCCCTCCGAGGGGCGGGATTCGGGCTGGTCCCGGACCCGACCCGGAAGTTCCCGAACCACCATCGGATCGTCCATCCGGAAGGCGCCTCGGGCTTCAGCGAGGTGAATCTTGGGCGGCTCTCCGAGGCTTTCGTCGACAGTATGCTGGGGGAGTGAATCATGCCACGCCAGTTCGTGACGATCGTCGATCGGGAAGGGAAGGCCGTGGCGACCGGTGAGGTCGAGCGCCGGGGCGATCGGTATGTCGGGACGGCGGACGTGGGGCGGATGCCCGGGCCGATCCGCGAGCTGTTCGAGGGCTATGAAGAGATCGTCGACGGCCAGATGTTCGGCCTGCTGGACGGGATCGAGGAACAGGTCGGCGGACTCCGGCTGGCGGCCGTCTTCAAAGGCGGTGGCCGGGCCGATGTTGAGGATTTGCAGATCTTCCCGGGGGCCGGTAGCCTGTCGTTCCGGGTTTCCGCGCTGGTCAGCTCGGGGGTAGGTCGCGTTGGGCGCGATGAGGGTACGGTCGATTGATCGCGGGCTTGGCGGCCGTGGAGGCCGGGCCGCATCCCGCCGGTACGAGAGGTCAAGAGGCGCATGGCGGAGACGCAGGAGCCGGAGCTGGACCTTATCGCCGTGGGCGCGCATCCGGACGATGTGGAGATCGCCTGCGGCGGGACACTGGCCCGGCTGGTCCGCAAGGGGTACGCCGTCGGGATCGTCGATCTGACCGACGGCGAGCCGACCCCGCACTCACCCGGGCCGGACGTCCGGCTTGAGGAGGCGCAGCGCGCCGGCGCGGTGCTGGGCGTGGTCCGTCGGATCAACCTGAACCTCCCGAACCGCCGGCTCTTCGATACGTTCGAGGCGAGGGTGGAGCTGGCCAAGGTGTTCCGCAGGTATCGTCCCAAGGTGGTGCTCGGATTCGGGGGAAAGACCGTGCTTGCTTCGCCCGATCACTACCAGGCGATGCTGATCACCGACGCCGCCGTATTCTATAGCCGGTTGACGAAGTGGGACGAACACTTCGACGGCCTGCCGACCCATACGATTTCCAATCAGTTGAGCTTCCCGATCGCGCTGCACGGGTTGGACTTGCCGGAGGCGTCCGGGTACATTATCGCCGATATCGGGCCGACGCTGGATGTCAAGCTCGAGGCGATCCGGTGCTACCAGACCCAGTTCCCCGCGAGCAAGGCCGGGATCTTCCGGGCCGTCGAGACCATGAACCGCTACCACGGGTTGACGGCTGGCTTCGAGGCGGGCGAGCTGTTCATGACGTACCGCTCCGTCGGCGTCGACGACCTGATGCGATGGGCCAGCCCGGCCCATGCCCGAACCTAGGCTTTGTCCGTTGTCGGTTGTCCGATGTGCGTTGTTCATCGCCGGGGCGGCCATCCCGATCCCCGGCGAGCGACCTGGCGCGAGGGTGTCCCGAGGGGGCGCCTCGACGGTCCCCGGGCCGCCGGCGAGTCCGAAGGGTAGGCGTGCGGTGAGCTGGCTTTCGCGAATCCGGACATGGTGGGGTCAGGTGACCGGCAAGAGCCGGGATCTCGTCGATCCCGAGGCGACGGAGGAGTTCGCCACGCTCTCGTCGTTCACCCTCTTGCCCGGTCAGCTCAAGCTCCGGGTGGGTGTGGTCTCGGTCCGTGGCAATTATCGCGAGCACAACGAGGATAATTTCTACGTCCCCGGGCGGCGGTCGGTCCGTCACGACAGCACCACCGACAGCCACTCCGAGATGGCGGCGATGACGCTCGAACCGCCCAGCCTGTTCATCGTTGCCGACGGGATGGGGGGTCAACAGGCGGGCGAGCAGGCCAGCTTGATGGCTGTCGAGTTGATCCCCCGCGCGATCCCGCGCCGGCTCGCCGCCAACGAGATCGAGCCGAGCCGGGTCAAGGAGGCGATCCGCGAGGCCGTCGCCGAGGTCAACCAGGAGATTCTGGGCAGTTCGGGAGCGGTCAGCGAATTCAACAACATGGGGACCACGGTCGTGCTGGCGTTATTCCGGAGCGATCGGGTGTACGTCGCCGGGATCGGCGACTCGCGCGCCTATCGCCTGCGTGACGGCCGGCTCGAACGTCTGACCAAGGACCACTCGCTGGCCGATGCGCTGGTCGAGGCCGGGACCATCACGCCCGAGGAATTGCCGACCCACAAGTTCAAGAACGTGCTCTATCTTTATCTCGGGAGCAAGGACGCACGCGGCGGCCCAGAGGATGTCCGGGTGCTGGATGTCCGTCCGGGCGATCGGCTTCTGATGGCCAGTGACGGGCTCACCGGTGTGGTCTCCGACCCGGAATTGAAGCAGGTCCTGGCGACGGTCGACGACCCCCAGGTGGCCGCCGACCGGCTCAAGGATATGGCGCTGGCGAATGATTCGAAGGATAACGTGACCTGCCTGGTGGTCCACGCGGTCTCGCAGCAGCCGGCGACAGTTGTACCGTCGCCCACGCCGTCCGAGCCGCCCACCGAGCCGGCCTCCTGACCGTCCCCGGTCCCGGCCCGGCCCGGCTGGATTCCCTGTCCCCCTGCTGCCCCGGCACGACCGGGGCCACCCAGAGCATGCCCCGCCTGGAGGACTTCGCGGCGAACGTGGTCAGGTCGGGCCTGGTCCCGACGGAGACGGTCGACCGGGTGCGGTCCGAGATCCCGCCGTCGCCGCCCGATGGTGAGGCCGTCGCCCTGGCACGCCGGCTGATCCAGGAAAAGCACCTCACCGCCTTCCAGGCGCGCAAGCTCCTCGCCGGCAAGACCAGCGGCTTCTTCCTCGGCGGCTATCGCCTGCTCAAACCGCTCGGAGCCGGCGGGATGGGGAAGGTCTACCTGGCCGAGAACGACCGCGGCGATCGCGTCGCCATCAAGGTCCTCCCCCCGCGCCGGGCCGCCGAGGACGAGAACGCCCTCGCCCGCTTCCGCCGCGAGATGGACCTATCCCGGCGGTGTGACCACCCCAACATCGCCCGGACCCTCTCGGTCGGCGCCGAGGGGGACGTCCATTTCATGGTGATGGAGTACATCCCCGGCGAGAGCCTTTTCGACCTGGTCAAAGGGCCGTCGCGCGGGCCGCTCCGGGTCCCCGATGCGGCCCGGCTGTTCCTCAAGCTGGTCGACGGCCTGGACGCCGCCCACCGCGCCGGGCTGATCCACCGCGACATCAAACCCTCGAACGTGATGATTACCCCCGACGGCGAGGTCAAGCTGCTCGACCTTGGCCTGGCGCGCGCCCTCGACGACGAGAAGGGACTCACCCGGGCCAACACCGTCCTCGGGACGCTCGACTACGCGAGTCCCGAGCAACTCGGCGACGCCAGCAAGGCCGACCGTCGGAGCGACCTCTACAGCACCGGCTGCACGCTGTACTTCGCCCTCGCCGGCCGGGCACCGTTCGAGGGGGGCGACATGATCAACAAGATTTTCAAGCAGCGGATGGAGGATCCCCCGCCGCTGGAATCGCTGGCACGGGGCGTTCCGTCGGCGTTCGCGGCGATCGTCCGCAAACTGATGAACAAGAAGCCCGAGGAGCGGTACCAGGACTGCACCGAGCTGCGCACCGACCTCGCCCGATGGACGGATCCGCATCGCGTCCTTGCGATCCTCGGCGCCGAGGCCGAGGCCGCTCGTAGCTTCCGGCCGCCGCCACCGGAGCTGGACGAGGAGGACCTCCGGCTCTTCGACCACGATGACTCGAACATCCGAGACGCCGTCGCCCTCCGGACGCTCGGCGATCCGGAACCCTCGGCCGCGCCAAGGCACCGGCTCCCGCCGCCGCCGGCCGCCGCCGTCGTTCGACCCGCGCCGGCCCACGACGGCAAGGCGCCCCGCCGATCGGCCCCACCGTTGGCCCCACCCAGGTCGTCCACCGACGATTCCACCTGGCTCTTCCAGTTCTCTCTGATCGCGATCGCCGCGGGCGTCATCGCCGTCGTCGTGATCGCCCTGGTCTTCCGATCCTGAAGATCGGCACGCCTTTTGCCATTGTGGGCGGATCGGCCAGTCGCAATGGCGGCAGGCCCCTGAAACGCGAGGTTTTTCGATGACCACAAGCACGACAATTCATCCGTCAGCCTGGAGACGCGACGGCGGTGCCGCGGAACGGGGCAGTCCGCGGCTTGACGACATCGTCGAGCTGAGCCTGCTGATCCCCTCGCAATGGGCCAACGATCTGATGGAGCTCTCCCAGCAGCGCGGGCAGAGCGTCGGCCAGTTGCTTCGTTCGATGATCGGGCGGGCCCTGGAAAATGAGGCGACGGGACGTTGAAGCTTCCGCCTCCCTTCCAGCGGCGAGGTCGCGGCTTCGCGGCGGTCCTGCCCGTTCGCGCGATTCGGGTCAACCAGATCCGCGCCGGAGCAATCCGTTCTATTCGCAAGTACAGTGAAGCCCTTGCGATTGCCTGGCCGCGGCGGCCACAATGGCCTTCGAGGATTCAGGAGGTTCCGGCGAGGGCCCCGGGCGCATGCGAGGCGGCGGCAATCGAGGCGGCGACGGGCTCGACGGGTTCCACCCGGCGGTGGCCTCATGGTTCCGTCAGCAGTTCGGCGAGCCGACCCCGCCGCAACGGATGGGATGGCCGGAGATCGCCTCGGGCCGGAACGCGCTGATCGTCGCGCCCACCGGCTCGGGCAAGACGCTCGCGGCATTCCTCGCGGCCCTCGATCATCTCTGGCAGACCCCCCGGTGTGAGAAGGGCGTCCGGATCGTCTATGTCTCGCCGCTAAAGGCGCTCAACCAGGACATCGGCCGGAACCTGCAATTCCCGCTCGACGGCATCCTGGAGCAATCTCGACAGATCGGCGAGCCGCTCCCGCCGCTCTCGGTGGGGGTCCGGAGCGGAGACACGCCCGCCGCCGACCGCGCGAAGATGGTCCGCAAGCCGCCCGACATCCTCATCACCACGCCCGAATCGCTTCACCTGATGCTGACCAGCCGGGCTCGGGCGATCCTCCGCGGCGTCTCGCACGTGATCCTCGACGAAATCCACGCCGTCTGCGGCGACAAGCGCGGCGTCTTCCTCGCCCTGTTACTGGAGCGGCTCGAGGCGCTCAACCCGTCGGGGTTCGTCCGAATCGGGCTTTCGGCGACCCAGCGCCCGCTC
>DAHZZC010000685.1 GCA_027435495.1 Planctomycetales bacterium | reverse complement strand
CCGGTGGAGATGTCGGGCCGGGCGCCCTTTCCAACGATCAGCGATCGACCCTACCCCATCACACTGGGACCTTACGGCTATTACTGGCTCCTGCTGGAACGGCCATCTGCCTGAGGAACGGTCAAGCGGCGGCCCGAGGTCGATGCAACCTCGGATTCCCCGCCGCGACCGAAATCAGACCCTCACGATCGAGCGACCAGGTCCTCGATGGCCTCGGGCTCGCGCGGCTCAACGGAATTTGAGTGATCCATCGCGATCAACCGCTTGAGAGTGGGCGGGACGATCAAGGTCGTCACCATCACCATCAGGGCGGCGGCGCCGAAGAGGCCGGAATCGAAGATCCCCGAGTTCAGCCCGATCTGGGCGAAGATCAGGCCGACCTCGCCTCTTGGGATCATCCCGATGCCGACAATCGCCCGGTTCCCCCGGAACCAGAACGGCGCGTAGCCGGCCGCGAGCTTGCCAAGAATCCCGACCACAATCAAAACGCCCCCCGTCAGCAGGGCAAACCGGCTCGAGGGGTCCACCGGACTCAGCGCAGAGAGGTCGACCGACGCCCCGACCGAGACAAAAAAGATCGGGACGAGAAAATGGCCGATCCCCGCGATACCCCGCCCGATCTCGTGCGCCTCCGGCAGGCTGGCGACCAGCAGCCCGCCGGCAAAGGCACCGATGATCATGGCCGAGCCCGAGCGATCCGCCAGCCAGGCCATGGCGAAGGCAAGCACCAGGGCGAAAGTCGTCCGGGTCCCAGGCAGGTCGATTCGCTCGACCGCCCGGAAGATCGTGGGGACGATCCAGCGGCCGACCACGGTCGCCGCGACCAGGAATCCAACCGCCCGGACCGTGGCCCCGACGACCATTCCCGCCGAGACGCCTTGCCCCTGTGCGACGTCCTCGACAATCGTGAGCAGGAGCAGGCCCAGCACGTCATCGATGATGGCAGCGCCCAGGATAATTTGACCCTCGATCGATCGGAGGTGTCCCAGGTCCGAGAGGACCCTTGCGGTGATTCCGACGCTGGTCGCCGTCAGGGTGGCCGCCGCCATCACCGGCTGCAATCCCGAGAGCCCGAGGAGACGGCAGGCCCCAAAGCCCAGAACGAACGGGAGAAAGACCCCGACCACCGCAACCGTGATCGAGGTCCCGCCGACGCGAATCAACTCGCCGAGGTTTGTCTCCATCCCGATCGCGAAGAGCAGGAGCAGCACTCCCAGCTCGGCCAGAACGTGGAGCACCTGCACCTGCGGGTCGATCCAGCCAAACAACGAGGGTCCTGCGATCACTCCGCTGACCAGTTCGCCAAGCACCGCCGGCTGGCCGACCCTCTGCGCGATCGCACCCCCCAGCCGCGCCACGAGCAGCACGGCCACCAACATTCTCAGGAATTCGGAGAAGATCGAATGTTCCATCATGCATCATGTAGTGACGACCGGTCTTGTCCGGATCTGCCCAACGGGGATATTATTAGACGACTTCCCAGGAGCCGGGGATGAATCTCGCCCCAGTGGCCGGATTTCCGGAGAGGCTCCCGACCCGCCCGGGTGCCGCGGCACGAGAATCCATGAAGCGAAGAGAAGACATTCGAAACGTTGCCATTATTGCGCACGTTGACCACGGAAAGACGACGCTGGTCGATTCGATGCTGCGCCAGTGCGGGCAGTTCCGCGCCTCGCAGCTTCAGGGGGAGCGGATCCTCGACTCGAACGATCTCGAGCGAGAGCGGGGCATCACGATCCTCGCCAAGAACATTGCGATCCGGTATGGCGAGATCAAGATCAACCTGATCGACACGCCCGGCCACGCCGACTTTGGCGGCGAGGTCGAGCGGACGCTCCAGATGGCCGACGGGGCGCTGGTGCTGGTCGACGCCTTCGAGGGGCCGATGCCGCAGACGAAGTTCGTCCTGCGGAAGGCGTTCGCCTGCCACATCCGGCCGATCGTGGTCATCAACAAGATCGACCGGCCCGACGCCCGGCCCACCGAGGTCCTCAACGAGATCTTCGACACGTTCGTCGAGCAGGGGGCCAGCGAGGAGCAACTCGACTTCCCGTACATCTATGCCTCGGGTCGGTCGGGGTTTGCCTCACACGACCCGGGCGCGACGAGCGGCGATGTCAGCCCGCTCTTCGACATGATTGTCCAGCACGTCCCGGGCCCGATCATCGATCCGGACAGCCCGTTCCGGATGCTCTGCACGACGCTCGATTTCAGCGAGTACGTTGGGCGGATCGCGATCGGCCGGATCGCCGCCGGGGTCGTCAGGCGCGGGCAGAAGGCGGTCCTGATCAAGGCCGGCGACGTCGCAGTCCCCGGCTCGATCGACAACCTACTCGAATTCGACAAGCTCGGCCGGGTGGAGATCCCCTCGGCCGAGGCGGGCGACATCGTCGCGATCGTCGGGCTCGGCAGCGTGGACATCGGCGACACGATCGCCGATCCGGCCAACCCGGTCGCCCTCCCGCGGATCGAGGTCGACGAGCCGACACTCAGCATGACGTTCCAGGTCAACGACTCGCCGCTGACCGGCGAGGGGCAGTACCTCACCTCGCGACACCTGAAGGAGCGGCTGGAGCGCGAACTCGAGTCGAACGTCGCCCTCCGCGTCGAGCCGACCGAGGAGCGCGACTCGTTCCAGGTCTCGGGTCGAGGACTGCTCCACCTCTCGGTCCTGATCGAGACGATGAGGCGAGAGGGATACGAGCTCGCCGTCGGCAAGCCGGAGGTCATCTTCCGGAGGGTCAATGGCGAGAACTGCGAGCCGTACGAGTTCCTGGTCGTTGACGTCCCGCACGGCCACATCGGGCCGGTGATCGAACTGGTCGGCATCCGACGCGGCGAGATGGCGAAGATGGACGTAAAGGGGGCCTATGCCCACCTGGAATTTCTGATCCCCGCCCGCGGCCTGATCGGCCTGCGCAACCGGCTGATGAGCGCCACTCAGGGCGAGGCGATCATGCACCACAACTTCCACGACTACCGGCCCGTCCGCGGCGACATCCCGAGGCGCCCGAACGGCGTGATGGTCAGCCTCGTCCGGGGCCAGGTCAACGCCTTCGCCCTCGACAACTTGCAGCAGCGCGGGACGATGTTCGTGAAGCCGGGCGACGACGTCTACGAGGGGATGATCATCGCCGAGAACGCCCGGGCCGACGACATGACCGTCAACCCGTGCAAGGAGAAGTAGCTGACCAACATGCGGGCCTCGGGCTCCGACAAGAACATCCTCCTCAAGCCCCCGCGCGAGTTGACCCTCGAGCTGGCGCTGGAGTACATCGAGGAGGATGAACTGGTCGAGATCACACCGTCGAACATCCGGCTCCGCAAGAAGGTCCTCAGCGAGGAGGGCCGCAAGCGGGCCGAGCGCGGCGGCGGCAAGAAGCAGCTCGTCTGATCGTCGCGTGGGGGGCGGTTCGCCGCCCCTCATGCCCCGCCCGCCCGCGACCTGATGAACGCGTAGCCCTCGCGGCAGAGGCCCATTGGGTCGGGGAACAGATCGCGCCAGACACGAGTCGCCGCGGCGAGCGCAGGGAGTGCCCGTCCAAACGCCTCGATTGTGTAATAGCCGTTGTAGCCCGTCTGCTTGAGCGCCCCGAAGTACTCGTCCCAGTGGATTTGCCCAGTCCCGGGGATACCTCGATCGTTCTCGGAGACGTGGACGTGGATCGTCTCGGAGGCGCAAGAGGCGATCGCCGTGGCCTGGCTCTTCTCCTCGATATGGGCGTGGAAGCTGTCGTACATCATCTTGCAGTTCGGATGATTGACAGCGCGGACGAATCGGGAAGCCTGTACCGCGGTCGTCAGAAAATAGATCTCGAACCGGTTCAGGTACTCGATCGCCATCCGGATGTTGCGGGCCTGGGCCTTCTCGGCGGCGCGTTGCAGGGTGTCGACGCCGTACTTGAATTCGTCCTCGGTCGGAGCCTCGTTCGAAAAGACGCCGATGGCCGAGTGGACTGGCCCGCAAAGGATCTCGCAGCCGAACGCCTGGCCGCACTCCATCACGCGGTCGAGGTGCGCGATAGCGGCCTCGCGGATCTTCGGGTCGGGCGAGATCGGGTTGGTCTCAGCGGTCATCACGGTGACGGCCGTCGCGCCCAGTCCGAGCGACTTCAGCCGCTTGCCGAGCCGCTCGAACGGGGCGAGGTCGGAGGTGTCGAAGATCGGGACCTCGACCGCGTCGAAGCCGATTTCCTTGATCTGGTCGAGGATCGCGTCGTGCTGTTCGGTGACGTGCGACGTCCAGAGGAGCAGGTTCATTCCAATTCTGGGCATATCATTCATCTCCCATACGTAGGGTGGGCACCGCCCACCGGCGGACGCTGGTCATCGGTGGGCCGAGCCCACCCTACGATCCTGGTCGTCGGTCAGACCGGGACGACGGATTCCCACTTGCTGTGCTCGGCCGAGTCGAGTACCGCGTCGCAGACGGCCTGCGTGGCGAGGGCGTCCCGGAACGTTGGCGCGGTCGACTCGCCCTTCGCCAGGTTCTCCAGGAAGTCGGCGACCTGGTGGACGAAGGTATGTTCATACCCGATCTGTAGGCCCGGGACCCACCAGTGCTTCATGTACGGCATGTCGCCGTCGGTCACGTGGATCGAGTGCCAGCCGCGGATGATCGAGTCGTCGCCGTGGTCGAAGTATTCGAGCCGGTGCAGGTCGTGCAGGTCCCACTTCAGCGAGGCTTTCTCGCCGTTGACCTCGAAGGTGTAGAGCGCCTTGTGGCCCCTGGCGTATCGGGTTGACTCGAAGAGGCCCAGCGAGCCGTTGTCGAACCGGCAGAGGAAGGCGCAGGCGTCGTCGATCCCGACCGGCTCGACCTTCCCCGTGAGGTTGTGCTTGCGCTCCTTCACGAAGGTCTCGGTCATCGCGGAGACGGAGTTGATCGAGCCGTTGAGCCAGAGCGCGGTGTCGATGCAGTGGGCGAGCAAATCGCCGGTGACGCCCGAGCCGGCCGCGGCGGCGTCGAGCCGCCAGAGGCCCGCGCCTCCCTGCGGGAGGTCGGCCGAGATCGTCCAGTCCTGGAGGAAGTTGGCCCGGTAGTGGAAGATCCGTCCAAGCCGGCCCTCGTCGATGAGTTGCTTCGCGAGCGTCACGGCCGGGACGCGTCGGTAGTTGTACCAGACGGTGTTCGGCACGCCGGCCTTCTCGACGGCGTCGACCATCTTCTGCCCCTCGACGAGATTCATCGAGAGCGGCTTCTCGCAGAGGATCATCTTGCCGGCGTCGGCCGCGGCGAGAGCGATCTCGGCGTGGGTGTTGTTGGGCGTGCAGATGTCGATCGCGTCGATATCGCTGCGCTCGATCAGCTTCCGCCAGTCGGTCTCGACCGACTCGTATCCCCAGTTGTCGGCAAAGGCGCGGGCCTGGTCGGCGTTCCGGCCGCAGACGGCCTTCAAAACGGGGCGATAGGCGACGTCGAAGAAGTCGTTGACCCGCTTGTAGGCGTTGGAGTGGGTCCGGCCCATGAAGCCGTAGCCGACCAGTCCGATGTTGAGGGGTTTCTTGGCGCTCATCTCAGCTCCAGGGAGTTACTCGATCCAGCCGTGGGCATCGCGGACCGCGATCATTGCGGCGAGGATGTCGTTCCAGGTTTGCGGCTTGCTCATCACGTCGTTGGGGAACATGCAGCCGTCCCAGCAGATGTGCCGGACGGCCTTCGTCAGCCGGCCCTGCTCGTCGCGGAGCCAGAATCCGGCGTGGTGCGGGATGTTCAGCTTGCCCTTCGGATCGGTCGCCAGGCAGTGGCGGCCGGTGTGGTCGTGCGTCCCCGAGCCGAAGACCGTCGCGTCGTTCTGTGCGACGTGGAAGTCGATG
>DAHZZC010000684.1 GCA_027435495.1 Planctomycetales bacterium | reverse complement strand
GCTCGCAGACGGCGAAGGTGGTGCCGCTGCCTCCGAACGGGTCGAGAACGATCTCCCCCTCGCGGGTGGTCATCTCGACGACGCGGTCGAGGATCTTGGTCGAGACGGCGTTGGCCTTCCGACCTGCCGACTTGAACTTGCTGTGCCGGACGGGCGGAACGTCGGTCCAGACATCCATGAGGTTCACGCCCTTCTCGTTCATGGCGTCGCGATGGCCGCCGTAGTCCCGCAATTCCCCGCCGCAGTGCCGGCAGGTTTCGATCGGTGTCCGGATCTTGCGGAAGGTCTTCGGCTTCCCCTTCGTGTAGTAGAGCAAACTGTAATGCGCAGGGTAGAGCCGGCCGGGGATCGGCAGGCCAAACTTCAGGCTGACGGTGATCCAGTGGCGGAACTGCATCCCGAGCGAACCCAGGTGGTGACCCAGCTCGACGTTCCATCGCGGGATGTTGAAAACGAAGAGGGCACCGCCCGGCTTGAGGATGCGGCAGCACTCGCCGAGCCAGAGCCGGCACCAATCCACGTATTCGGAGTCGCCCCGTCGATCATCGACCCCGGTGCCGTACTCCTTCCCCAGGTTGAACGGCGGATCGGCGAAGATGGTGTCGACGCAGGCGTCGGGGAACCGCGGCAGCATCACCGCGCAATCGGCGCGGTAGAGGACCCCCAATTCGGTCCGGAACGCGGGGGCCGCATCGATCAATTCGGGAGGGCTCAACGTCAGGGATTCCCGAGGTAGTGGACGAACCAGTGGCGGGCGAGTCGAGCGACCTCTTCCAGGGCGCCCGGTTCCTCGAACAGGTGGGTGGCGCCTGGGACGATATCGAGCTGCCGGTCGCCGCCGAGCAGGTCGAAGGCCTCGCGGTTCAGTTCCAGGACGATCTCGTCGGCGCCGCCGACGATCAGGAGCGTCGGGGCCTGGACGTCGGGCAGGGCGTCTCCGGCGAGGTCAGGACGTCCGCCCCGGGAGACGACGGCGCCAATCCGATCCGGATTTCGGCTCGCGGCCAGAAGTGCGGCGCCGGCTCCGGTGCTGGCGCCGAAGTAGCCCAGGCGAAGGTCGGCTGTCGCGGGCTGACTGGCCAACCAGCCGGCCGCGGCGTCGAGCCGGTCGGCCAGAAGTTCGATATCGAAGACCTTCGAGCGGTCGTTGGCCTCGTCCGGCTCGAGCAGGTCGAGCAGGAGCGTCGCGAGCCCAGCCTGCTGGAGGACCTCGGCGACGTACTGATTCCTGGGGCTGTACCGGCCGCTGCCGCTCCCATGGGCGAAGACGACCACGGCGCGGGGGTCCCTGGGCAGGGAGAGCGTGCCGTGGACGGTCCGTCGACCGGCCGGAATGGCGACCTCCCTCGCGGCGATCTCGGGCGATTGAGGCTGGGTCATGGCGGGTCCTCCGGCGGGCGACCTGTGTTCGGGACGGGAGTGGGCGCGAGCACCGGCGCGGGCGAGCAGACGGGCGACCTCGTCGTCCTGGGTCTGCGAGAAGTCCTCGTACCAGAGCCCGACGGCCCGGAAGGGCTCGGGCGTGAAAGCGCAGAGGCACTCGTCGGCGATCTCCCCGAGTTCGGCACAGGTGGAGGCGGCACCGATCGGAACGGCGACGACGATTCTCGACGGCCCCATCTTCCGAAGGGCGGTAACGGCGGCCTTCATGGTCGAGCCGGTGGCCAGGCCGTCGTCGACGAGGATGACAACCTTGCCGGCGACGTCGACCGCCGGGCGGCCGTCGCGATACACCTCCTCGCGGCTGGCGAGCTCGCGGCGTTCGTCGGCGATCGCGTCGAGGATCTCGTCAGCCTTGACGTTCATGGCCTTGACGACCTCGTCATTCATCACGACGACGCCGCCGGAGGCGATGGCGCCCATTGCCAGTTCGGTGTGTCCCGGGGCGCCGAGTTTTCGGACGACGAAGACATCGAGCGGCGCCCCGATCGCCTGGGCGACCTCGAACGCGACCGGAACGCCGCCACGGGGGAGGGCCAGAACGATCCGGTCGTCGTGCCCGGCGTGTTCGCCGAGCAGGGCGGCGAGCGCCTGACCTGCCTCGGTTCGATCTCGGAATGGCCTCCGCATGATCGCGCCTCGCCCGACCTGGCCCCTCAACGAAAACGCCCCGCCCGCCTCGCCGTCGTCCGACGAAACCGGGTGGGGCCGCCCTGGCCGCCGATCCGGGCTGCCCCATACCAGAGCGGCCCTCTGATTGTTCAGGTTAAGTCCGATGCGAGGCGGGCGTCAAGCGTCGTCACGCCGCGCCCTGACCCACGAGGAGGCCGCCCAAGGCATCAGGGCCACCGCGTGCGGCCCCGAGGCCGGGGGACTGTCCGGGCCGGATCGAGCTGATGTTCTACCATCCGGCCCTCGGGACCGGGTTCCTGGCCGAAGAGGTGTCGCCCCTGACCCCCGAGCGGTTCGACCTCGATGCCGACCCCCCGACCGTCATCGTCTCGGCTGGCTATGCGAGAAACAGCCGGGAAGCCGTCCAGCCGATCGCTGGGGGGCTGGCCGATCGACTCCGCACCTGGCTTGCCCGGAGACCGGCGGGGACGCCCGTTTTCGTGGGGATGACCGAGAAGACCGCCAAGATGCTCCGGGTGGATCCGAAGACCGCTGGCGTGCCCTACAAGACCGCCCTCCTGGGTGGCCGACTTCCATGCCCTGCCAGCATCCTACGTCTCGAATCTGGTGGCGTCGGGAGCGTCGGTCAAAAACCTGTCAGATTCTCGCCCGGCATTCGACCCCGGCCCTGACCATCGGCGTCCATGCCAAGGCATCGCTGCATGACATCAGGGGAGCGGTCGAAAATCTGCCCGACCTGACCCCGGCGACTCCGACCCCCGCCGAGCCCCTGGCGATGACCGGGACCGACCCGGTTGTGACACCCATAAGCAAAGACTTTGGCCCTCTATTGGCCCACGC
>DAHZZC010000683.1 GCA_027435495.1 Planctomycetales bacterium | reverse complement strand
GGCGGCGCTGGCCGCGGATCCGGGACGTCGCAAGCTGCTCACTGACCTCGGGCGTGCCTGCACGCTCGCCGGGCACATGGAGGAGGCTCGTCCCTACCTCGACGCCGCCGCCCGAACCGACGCCCTGAACAGCCTCCTGCTCTCGGCCGAGGCCCGCGAGGGCCCCGCCTCGCCCGAGTCGTGGCGTCGCCTGGGAGCCGCCTGCGAGGCCGCCGGGCGGATCGACCAGGCCCGCGCCTGGTTCGCGCTGGTCGCCGTTCGCGACCCTCTCGACCGCGAGGCCCAGCAGGCCCTTTTTCGCCTCAACCGAGCGGCCCGTTCGAGGGACCAGGCCCATGGCAAAACCGCCCTTGAGCCGTGACATCCCATAAAAAAGGCCAGTATCGTCAGGGATCCGGATCCTCCAGCTCAGGCGGCCGAGGATGGTCTTCTTGACCGGTTGAAGGAGGTGGACTGGCCTGCATCCCGACCAGCCGCGCCACAACGACGGCCAGGTACACCTGCGCCGACATGGCCTCGAGCGAGGCCAGGATGTTCGAGAACCCGTTGCCTGGCTCGATTCCGCCGAGGCCGGTTCCGGTCAGGGTTGCGTAGCTGAAGACGAAGAGGCGCATGTACTCCGTCCGCCGCGATCGCTCGTCGAGCCAGTCGCACGGCGGGACGTTGAGCACCCGGAAGGAGTCAGGCGTGGTCAGGTCGGTCAGAGCGTAGAGGTAAACCCAGAGGAGTCCCAGCAGAAGGTAGACGCAGAACGCGGCCTGGAGCGTCTCGATCGAGACCTGGGGACTATCGAGCACCCATTCCAGGATCGCGACGGTGACGTACAGCAGTGCGACGATCCACAGGATCATCTGCGCCAGGATCAGCCAGCGGGCGGGGTAGACGATGGCTGCCCGACCGATTGCGAATTCGACCGCGGCCACGATCATCCCGAAGTGGAGCGAACTTCGCCCCGGCCGGACCGCGTAGAGACCCGCCACCAGGACCCCAGCCACGAACAGAATGATCAACGACCGCAAGAGCCCCCCCTCCGACATCATCGGGGTGCTCATCAACAACGAGATCAGGGCCACCAGCAGGAAGCCGAACTTCCCCCGCGCCACGTCCACCAGCCGCGATCGCCGTCCGAGTGCGTGTCTCATCGACGCCCCCTCACCACCAGAGGATTCCATCGGACCCATCCCAGGCCCGGGAGACTCCCCGAGCCCTTGATCGCGGCCCGGCCGATTCGCGAAGATAGAACGATTTCGCGAGAGTGTGTTGGGAGAGCACCACGGCCACCGGAGGGACGGCATGGCGATCACGTATGATGAGGCGGCGGCCCTGGTCCGCGAATGGACCGACAACCCGGCTCTTCTCCACCATGCGAGGGGCGTCGAGGCGTCGATGAGGCGGTCGGCCGAGCATCACGGCGTCGAGGGCGACGAGGCGATCCGATGGGCGATCGCCGGCCTGATCCACGACGCCGATTACGACCGATGGCCCGACGACCACCCGCGCCGGGTCATCACCTGGCTCCGCGACCGTGGCGAGGATGCGATCGCGCAGGCCGTCGAGGCCCATTTCGACCCGTCGGCCATCGCCGAGCTCTCGCTGATGGACAAGGCCCTGCTCGCCTGCGACGAGTTGACCGGCTTCGTGATGGCCTGCTGCCTCGTCCGCCCCGACGGCATCCACTCGCTGGTGCCGTCGAGCGTCAAGAAGAAACTCAAGGATAAGGGCTTCGCCGCCAAGGTCAGCCGAGACGACGTCTACCAGGGTGCCGAGCGGCTGGGCCTCGGACTCGACGAGCAGATTCAGCTCGTGATCGAGGCCCTCAGGCCGATGGCCGACGAACTGGGGCTCGCCGGCGCCTCGGGCCGCTGAGCCCCAGGGCGCCAACGAAACGGGGACGGGATCCGAGCTCTCAAGGTGCCTGTCCCCCTTTCGTCGGGAGCCTTTACTTCTTGATTCCCTCGAAGCTGATCGTCATCCAGACGTGGTCGCCAAGCATCTGTGCGGGGACCTTGGCCGCGACGCCGAAATCGGTCCGCTTGACCTTGAACTGCGTCGTGAAGCCGATCCGCTGCTGCCCCTTCATCTCGGCTGTCTTGCCGCCCTTCAGTTCGAATGTCACCGGCTTGACCTCGCCGTGGAAGTCAAGATTGCCGGTGACCCGGTAGCCCCCATCCATCGGCTCGACCGACGTGCTGACGAACTCCATCTTTGGGAATTGCTTCGTGTTGAGGTACTCGGGGCTCTTCAGGTGGGCGTCGCGGAGCTTGTTGTTGGTGTCGAGGCTGTCGGCCACGATGGTCATCTTGAACGACGATTTCGACGGGTCCGCGGAGTCGACGGTGAACTCGCCGGAAAAGTCGTTGAACCGGCCGGGAACCCAACTGATGTCGAGGTGCCGGATCTGGAAATTCACACCCGAGTGAACGGGATCGAGCTTGTAGTCGTCGCCCGCGGCGACCAGGCCGGCCCCGGCGAGGACACAGGCGATCATCGCCGTCGCGATCAGGTTCTTTCGCATGGAGAAACTCCTTGTCTTCCGGGGCGCCGCGGCGATGCCCCGGCAGCGAAACGATCCACTGCGCTCAACTCTCCAGCCACGCCCACGGAATGACCTTTCTAAACGAATGGGCCTGATTGTCAAGCCGACGGCCGTTTCTGGAGACCCCCGATCATACTCGCCGGGCCGATTCGAGGTCGCGTCGAAGGCGATCGTTCTTCTCCTCCAGGTCTCGGATCCGCTCCTCAGCCAGCGCAAGCTGCGCCTCGGCGATTCGAAGACCGTCCTCGGCGAGCTGTCTCCGGGTCTCGGCCAGGTCGAGTTCCAGCGCCACGAGTCGGCGTGCCTTCTCGATCGCCTCGCGGAAGGCGCTGGCCTCGGGATCGTCGTCGAGCGGGTCTTGTGGTGGTTTGTTCATGTAACAGGGTCCATTTTCGGGCGCCCAGTCGAAGCCGTCCGGCCGGCATGATACTCGCATGAGGGGCCTTTGACGGCTTTTGTCTTCATGAACGCGATCTTATCAGGCCCTCATGCCCCTCTCATAATCCTGCCCTAAGATGGAAATGTAGGCGGAACGACCGGGGTCTGCCCTCTTTGATGGGTGGAGGTCCGGACGGAAGCGAAACCCGTTGGAGGCGGAGGGATTTGCGGGGCTTGATGACGGCCGGCTTGCTGGCGGTCGTCCCGATCGTGGACGGTCCCGAGGAGGGACCGCGGCGCCGGGGCGAGGGGCGCGATAGCATGGGCACAACGGGCTGGATGGGCCGGCCCGGATACTGGAGGGAAGCGACCATGTCGGAGCTATCGCGCAGAGGTTTCCTGGGATCGGCAACGTTGGCGGCGGGTGCGGCGGGAGCAGTAGCCGCCGGGTCGGAGCCTGAGTACGACGGCCACGAGAAGGGCGGCGGCGAGCTCCCCTCGTTCCGCTTCGCTTTGGAGGAGAGCAAGGGCGGTCATCGAACCGAGGGCGGCTCGGCCCGGCAGGCGACCATCAAGGAGTTGCCGGTCTCGAAGGGACTGGCCGGCGTCTCGATGCGGCTGCATCCCGGCGGCATCCGGGAACTGCACTGGCACGCGATCGCCGCCGAATGGGCGTTTGTCCTGGAGGGGCGTGTCCGGACCACCGTGATCGCACCCGACGGTGCCTCGGAGATGAACGACTTCGAGGCCGGGGAAGTCTGGTACTTCCCCCGGGGCCACGGGCACATGCTCCAGGGCCTTGGGCCGGGCGACGCCCACTTCATTCTCATTTTCGACGACGGCGCCTTCTCGGAGTTTGGAACGTTCAGCGTGACCGACTGGCTGCACCACACGCCGCCGGAGGTCCTGGCGAAGTCGATGGGCCTGCCCGCCTCAGCGTTCGCGAAGTTCCCGAAAAAGGAGGTCTACATCGCGCAGGGCCAAATCCCGCCGGAGGATCCCCCTCGGATGCACCAGGGGGGACAGAAGCTCACGAGCGCCACGCACCGTTACCCGCTGCTGGCGCAGGAGCCGCACTCGCGGTTCGCCGGGGGCGAGGAGCGGCGGGTGAGCGCCCGCGAATTCCCGATCTCCACGACCATGACCGGCGTCGTGCTTGATCTCAAGCCCGGCGGGCTCCGCGAGCCGCACTGGCACCCCAACGCGGACGAGTGGCAGTACATCATCCGGGGCAAGGCCCGAATCGGCGTTTTTGGCTCGGAGGGCCGCGCCCGCGCCGAGGAGTTCAAGGTCGGCGATGTCGGCTACGTTCCCCGTGGCTACGGCCATTTCGTCGAGAACATCGGCGAGGAGCCACTGCGGGTCCTGATCGGCTTCAACTCCGGTGACTACCAGGAGATCAGCCTGTCGACCTGGCTGGCGGCCAACCCCGACGCCGTCCTTGCCGACAACTTCCAGATCCCCGAGGAGATGGTGGCCCGCCTGCCGAGGCGGCGGGTCTTCATCGCCTCGAAGGACGGGCCGGGGGCCTGACGCTCCGGCCGCGGCGGCGAGAATCGTCGTCGCCGCCGCGCTCACACTCACGAATAAATTAGGGGACATCGAGTATCTCTCCTCGGGTCCTCATCCGAAAGAGATCGGATCGGCCGGGCTCTGCCGGCCGGATTCCGCCAATGGAGTCGATTGATGGAAAACACGCAACGACCGATGGAGCGGGCAGCCCATTTTTTGGGTAAATACTTCCTGGCCCTGCTGATCGGCTCGTACCTGGCCGCGGCCTTTGCGCCGGGTCCTGGCCTCTGGATCCGAGGATTGACACTTGGGCAGGTCGGGATCGGCTCGATCCGGACCGAAGCCTCGGTGCCCTTTCTGATGCTCGCGTGCCTGCTTTTCAATGCCGGCCTGGCGGTGGAGACGTCCCGGCTCGGCGGCTTCTTGCGGCACCCCCGGCCGCTGGTCGCCGGGCTCTCGGCGAATATTTTCTTCCC
>DAHZZC010000682.1 GCA_027435495.1 Planctomycetales bacterium | reverse complement strand
GAAATTCGAGGGGGTGGCGAGCAGGTCTGAGTTGTTGAAGGCGGCAACCGTCGCGGTGAATGTCCCGCCGCGGACCTGGCCCGGGATCATCGGCTGCCCGAGAGCCGACAGGCCAAGAGCGGCCTCGACGACCCGAAGCGTCCCGGTCGCCGACTGGCTCACCGCACCATCGGAATTGGTGATTTGCAGGGTATAGCTCGACATCCCCGGCACGAGCGGCGTTGTGAAGACCGTATCAGCGGAAGTGGTGACCTTGAACGTCGAGCCGCCCGCCACAACCGGTGAGACCACGACGGGCGTCGGGGACGAGGCGGCTGGGAAGCTCACGAACGAGCCCAGCCCGTAGTAATCGACGGCCGGATCGTTACCGCCGGTGTCCGTGAACGTCCCGACGACCGTCCCGGCGGGGATGTACGACTGACCCTGCGTATTGATTGAGGCGTCCGAGACAACCAGCGAAGGTGCGGGCAAGTTGAGATTCGCCCCAACGACGGTCACCGGTGCCCCGCTCGTCAGGGTGATGGTCGAGGCCAGGCCCTTCACGTCGACCGCCACTGTGTAGGAGCCTGCTGTCGTGTAGGTATGCGTCCCCGCGACCTGGAAGGCCAGGAGAATCGGGTTTGTGGAGGTGGTCTCGGTGACAGTGCCGAGGCTCGGCGTCGAGCCGTCGCCCCAGTTGACCATCGCGGTGAAGTCGCCGGGCGTGGCGAGGATGTCGGGCTCGGTGAAGCCGGCGACGGTCGCCGTGAAGGAGGCTCCTCGGGTCTGCTGCGGGACCGTCGGCTGACCATTGGTCGGCGGTCCGAGCGGTGCATCTGTGACGACCAGGCTGCCGTTCCCCTGGACGATCGACCCGTCGGCCGTGTTCTCGATCGTGATCGAAAACGGCACAGTCCCGGGCATCGGAGGCGTGGCGAACGCGGTCGCGGCGGCGGTCTCGATGGTGTAAGTCGAGCCGTTGGCGACGGTCGGGACAATGGTGATCGGCGTGTTCGTCACCGAGGCACCCGGGAACTGGGCGTACGACGAGGCCGAGGTGTAATGGGCCGTTACGCCCGGGCCTCCGGTGTCGGTGAAGGTGCCGAGGACCGTCCCCGCCGGGAGAACAAGCTGGCCCGACTGGATCGACGAGTCGGATAGGGTGACGGTCCCGGGCGCGAGCGTCAAGGGCGCCGGTGAGACGGTCACGGCGTTCGAGAGATTCAGCGAGGCGTTCGCTCCCGTGGCGCCCGGGTGCTGGATGATCACCGAGAGCTGCCCACCGACCGGGACGCTCGTGTAAGTATGCGTCCCATCGACGTGGAAGACGCCGCTCGCGTCCTGCACGATCGTCCCGGCGGAGAGTGTCCCGTCACCCCACTCGATCGAGGCGTTGAAGTCGCCGGGGAGGGCCATCGGGTTCGCGCTGGTGAAGCTGGCGACCTCGGCGCCGTTCAGCGCGGTCCCGACCACGGCCTGGACAGTCGGCTGAACCGTTGCGGCGGTCAGCGGCTGGGCGGCGACCACGATCTGCCCCTCGTTGGGCGTGGTGGAGGCGTCGGTGGCGTCGACCGAGTCGTGGATCGAGATCGAGATCGTGTAGTCGCCCGCGTTGCGATAGGTATGAGCCGAGTTGATATCGTAGACGAGTGGCGAAGGAGGGGTCGGACTGCTGTCGATGGGGTCATTGACCACCATGGCCGAGCTGGGGGCGGTTCCGTCTCCCCAGTTGATGGTCACGGCGTACTGATTGGGCGTCCCGTTGTCATTCGCCGTGAAGGTCGCGATCTCGGCCAGGCCCGAGGACGGCCAGGCGGTCCCCTCCTGGAACGAGGGGCTCTGGATCGTGATGGACGAGACCGAGAGCAAGACGCGGCCCTCGACCAGCTCGACACTCGGAGAGATTCGCAAGGATTCCGATCGGCTTCTGGCTCCGCATCCCTGGGCGCGGAGGCGGCGTGACCTGGAGGCCCACAGGGCCCCACGGCTTCGCTTCCTCATCCCGACTCCCCCCCTTTATTTTCGAGAGTTGTTCAGCGGACAAAGACTCAGAAGGCAGTCCCGCCTTCAACACATCCCGGTCCGCCTTAATCGCGGGCAAATCCGGTCTATCAAGCACCATAGAACATCCCACGGATCGAGCAATTCTTCTCCGCCTGATACGATGTCTGTGGCCTGTCCTGCTCCTCACCGAACCTGATAAAATGTCGTGCGGGGACAGACAAAAAGAGGGAAACCATCAAGCGGCGAGGGTGGCCGAGATGCGGAGAAACGGCGAGCCTGGTATGGAGAGGATCGTCGGGGCCGTCTGCCCGCTCGATTGTCCCGATACCTGCCGGATGCTCGTCACGGTGCAAGACGGCCTGGCGGTCGGACTGCGCGGGGATCCTCAGCATTCCTTCACGCGGGGCTTCCTCTGTCAGAAAATGGCCCGGTATCTGGAACGGGTCTACAGCCCCGATCGACTGCTCCATCCGATGAGGCGAACAGGCCCGAAAGGGTCGGGCTCGTTCGAGCGGATCTCCTGGGACGAGGCGCTCGACGCGATCGCCGGTCGCTTCGCGGCGATCGTCCGATCGGCCGACGGCCCCCAGGCGATCCTCCCGTACAGCTATTACGGGACGATGGGGAAGCTCCAGGCCAGCAGCCTCGACCGACGGTTCTTCCACCGGCTGGGCGCCTCCCGGCTCGATCGAACGATCTGCGCCTCGGCCGGGGGCGTCGGCTACGAGTACACCGTCGGCCGGGGCCGCCTCGGCGCCGATCCGATGGGCGTCCCGAAATGCCGGTTCATTGTCAACTGGGGCTCGAACACCGCGCACACAAATAGCCACCTCTGGAGCCTGATGATCGAGGCCCGGAACCGGGGCGCCACGATCGTCACGGTCGACCCGTACCGGAGCCCGACCGCCGTTCGCTCCGACTGGCACATCCAGCCCCGACCCGGGACCGACGCCGCGCTCGCCCTCGGCCTGATGCACGTGATCTGGCGCGACGGGCTCCAGGACGACGATTACCTCGCGAGGTCCACCGTCGGCGCGGGGTTGCTCCGCGATCGCGTTCTCTCGGAATACGCGCCGGGGTCGGTCGCCGCGATCACCGGGGTGGACGTCGAGACGATCGAGCGATTCGCCCATCGCCTGGCGAACGAGCAGCCCTCGCTGATCCGGCTGAACTACGGGATGCAGCGGCACCGGGGCGGCGGGATGGCGGTCCGAACGATCGCCTGCCTCCCGGCAATTGTCGGTTCGTGGCGACACCAGGGCGGCGGGGCCCTGCTCTCCACCAGCGGCACCTACGACTTCGCGATGGACCGCCTCACCCGCCCGATGCTCGGCCCTCCCGCCCGGACGGTCAACATGAACCAGCTCGCCGAGGCCCTCGCTGGCGAGCTTCCCGGCCCTCCCGTCCAGGCGCTCTACGTCTACAACTGCAATCCGGCGGCCGTCGCCCCCGACCAGGCCCGCGTTCTGGCCGGACTCCGCCGAGACGACCTCTTTGTGGTCGTCCACGAACTCTTCGCGACCGACACCGTCGACCATGCCGACATTGTCCTGCCAGCGACCTCGCAGCTCGAGCACGTCGACCTGCACGGCTCGTACGGCCACCACGACGTGATGTACAACGCCCCAGCGATCGCGCCGAGGGGCGAATGCCGATCGAACAACGAGGTTTTCCGGGCGCTCGCCGACCGGCTGGGGTTCGAACCCGAGCTTTTCCCGGACGATGCCGCCCTGATCCGCGAGGCCCTCGACGGGGGCCCATCGCTCGCCGAAATTACCCTCGAAAGACTCGAGTCCGAGGGCTCCATTCGTCTGAAGATCGACACCGAATACGCCCCGTTCGCCGACGGCGTCTTCCCGACTCCCTCCGGTCGTTGCGAGCTCTATTCCGAGCGAATGAAGGCCGACGGCTTCGACCCCTTGCCGACCTACACCCCGCCCGCCGAGGACCCGCGAACGCGCCCCGACCTGGCCGATCGCTACTCCTTGCAGCTCCTCAGCCCGCCCCGGCCGCAGTTTCTGAATTCCACGTTCGCCAACTCGCCCCGACACCGGTCGGCGGCCGGCGACCCGACCGTCGAACTCTCCGAATCCGACGCGGCGAGCCGGGGCCTGAGCGAGGGCGACTGGGCCGAGGTCTTCAACGATCGGGGCCGGTTCCGCGCCCGGGTGGCGCTGACGGGAAATGTCCGGCAGGGCGTCGCGGTCGCCGCCGGGCTCTACTGGAACAAGCTCGTCCCGGGCGGCTCGAACGCCAACAGCACCAGCTCGACCGTCCTCGCCGATATGGGCGGCGGTGCGACCTTCTTCGACAACCTCGTTGAGATCCGCGCGATCGACCCGCCCCATCGGAACGAATCGCCGAGTTCCGCGCTCCACGCGTAGGACCGATCGACAGAATCGGTCGATGCCCACCTGGCACGCCCTCGATTCTCCGGGGCGCGACGCTGGCCTCCTTCAAACGGGTGCCTCGGCCGGATGGAGAAAGGTGAGGGTTCCTCTTATTCGCGAGCCCGCTGATGGCGTCCGATCGGTTCCCTTGTCGGAGCCAGCGCCCGCTGGCGATCTTCGCGCCACCTTCGGCTTCGTCCGGGTCGCCAGCTGGAGCTGGCTCCTCCTGATTTTTGACTCTCAAAATCGGCCTTTCAGGCGTACACAGGGACGCCGGCTCTTGAAAGCCCTCACGGCGTGTGTGGAACGCCCCCCACTCGTCGCACCTACCGGTTTTGAGAGTCAAAACTCATCAGGGCTGGTCCCGTGCCCCCAGCACTGGTCCCCTGCACGCCGACCGCCGGCTGAAGCCGGCTCCTACGTAACGCGACCAAACCGCCCCTCGCGAAGGACCAGGCCAACCACACTGTAGGAGGGAGCTCCCGCTCCCGACCCGGTCGAAGCCCAAGGTGACGCACCGATCGCCGCCTGGAGCCGGCTCCTACAAAAGGAGAGACTCGCCCAAAGCTCAACGCCTCATGAAGATCGCCGGCTGGTGCCGGCTCCTACAGGGCTTTTGACTCTCAAAATCATCAGTTCATGCGTACAGGCGAGATCGAACCTCGATCTTTTTCAATGCGTGTGTGAGACGTTCAGCGGTCAGGGTACCTACCGATTTTCAAGGTCAAAGCTCATCAGGGGGCCATCGGCCCGGCCCTTCGCGATCGGCCGATCGTTCGTCGGCCGCTGGAGCCGGCTCCGGCCGGCCATCGGCCCAACCGGACAGGATCACCGGGGACGTGATTTAGGGGAGGATGTCGCCCACGGCGATCCGCCCGAACTCGGCTCCGTCGATCACGACCGGGACGAGATGACCGGGCGACAGGACCTCCAGCGCCTCGTATCCCGACGGCCCGGGCCGCGAATAAACCTCGACCTGGCCGTCGACTACGTTGACGATCCAGTAGAACGGGATGCCGGCGCGACCGTAGAGGCCGGCGAGCTTGCGATCGGCGGCCAGGGAGCTGTCGGATACCTCGACGACCAGGGCGATATCCTCGGGCCCGGGGCTCCGGCGAGCGTAACTGCGAATGGGACCTCGCACGAGGGCCCGGTCGGGTTCTGGCTTGCTGGTCCACTTCGGGATGCGGATCGGCTTCCCCGCCCGCAGATACCAGCCGCCCGGGATCACGCGAGAGATCGCCTCGCCGCAGAGATCATCGGCCGTCGCGTGAGGATCGTTCTCGGTCATTTTCGCTACCAGCAGGCCGTCGATGAGATGGACGCGATCGCTCTTGCCGAGGATTCCCGCGTCAACGATCGCCTCGTATTGCTCGAGCGTTAGACGGTAGAACGAGGTGGGCACCCAGGGCGGAATGCCAGAGATTGTTGCCGGCTCGGGCAGAGTAGCCGTTGCCATCGTGGACTCCTTCGTGGGGATAGCCCGACCTGGATCCGGTGCCAGGATGACCTTCCGAAAGAGATAGTATACCCGGATCCCCGCGTTCAGCGATGTCACCCGGCTGCCTTGGCCAGGCGAGAGGCGTCTGCTACGATGGGCGAAACGATCCACGGTCGTGCATCCTACCCCGAGAGTCGCACCATGCGTTCCGACATGATCAAGCGCGGCGACGCCCGCGCCGCCCATCGTAGCCTGCTCCGCGCCACCGGCGTCAACGACCAGGACTGGGACAAGCCCTTCATCGCCATCTGCAACAGCCACGTCGACATCATTCCGGGGCACGTCCACTTGCAGGCGGTCGGGAATTATGTGAAGGAATGCGTGCGAGCGGCCGGCGGCGTTCCCTTCCTGTTCAACACGATCGGCGTGGACGACGGGATCGCGATGGGCCACGCCGGGATGAAGTACTCGCTCCCCTCGCGTGAGATCATCGCCGACAGCGTCGAAACGATGATCCAGGCGCATTGCTTCGATGCGATGATCTGCATCCCGAACTGCGATAAGATCGTCCCCGGGATGTTCATGGGAGCGATGCGGGCGAATGTCCCGACGATCTTCGTCTCGGGCGGACCGATGGAGGCGGGTCGGACCGCATCCGGAGAGGTCGTTGACCTGATCGATGCCTTCGTCGCCGGCGCGAAGAAGCAGAACGGCCAGCTCTCGGCCGAGGAACTGGAGGAGATCGAGAAGGCGGCCTGCCCGACCTGCGGAAGCTGCTCGGGGATGTTCACGGCCAATAGCATGAACTGCCTCGCCGAGGCGATTGGAATGGCCCTACCCGGCAACGGGACGGTCCTGGCGACATCGGCCGACCGCAAGTCGCTCTACGAGCGCGCTGCGAATCGGGTCGTGGCGATGGCCCGCGACTTCGCCAAACTCGGGCCCGGCCACGGGCTCTTGCCTCGCGAGATCGCCGGGGCCTCGGCGTTCGACAACGCGATGGTCCTCGACATGGCGATGGGCGGCAGCACGAACACGGTCCTGCATATCCTCGCCATCGCGCACGAGGCCGGCGTGCCATTCACCCTGGAGCGGATCGACGCCCTCAGCCAGAAGACTCCCAATATCTGCAAGGTCAGCCCGTCGAGCCGATACCACATCGAGGACGTCGCCCGGGCCGGCGGTATCCACACCATCCTCGGCGAGATTGTGCGCGGATGCCCGGGACTACTCGACCTGACCTGCCCAACCGTCACCGGGAAGACGATCGGCGAAAACATCCAGGAATACGACGTCCGGGGCGCCCTCGCCGTCTCGTCGGCCCGGCTGCTGACGAAGGTCCGACCCGGCGGCGAGCGGAGTAGCCAGGCCTGGACCGTCCCGAGCGTCGCCTCCGAGGCCCAATCGCAGGTTGGCGGCCTCGCCCTGCTGGAAGCCGAGGGTGAGACCGGCGACGAGGGGCCGACCACCCCGGCGAACGGGTCAAGCGGAAACGGTGACGAGGGCGACGGCTTCGACCCGTTCGACGTGATCCGGACGGTCGACCACGCCTATTCGAAGACGGGCGGCCTGACCATGCTCTCCGGCAACCTGGCCCCCAAGGGCGCCGTGGTCAAGACGGCCGGGGTCAGCCCGAAGATGATGAAGCACTCAGGGCCGGCGGTGACCTTCGACAGCGAGGTCGACGCCTACAACGGAATCGTCTTCGGCAAGGTCAAGCCGGGCGACGTGGTGGTCGTCCGCTTCGAGGGCCCCAAGGGCGGCCCCGGGATGCAGGAGATGCTCGCCCCGACCACCGCCATCAAGGGCGTCGGCCTCGATGACAAGTGCGCCCTGGTCACCGACGGGCGATTCTCCGGCGGGAGCGCGGGCGCCTCGATCGGACACGTCAGCCCCGAGGCGGCCGTCGGCGGCCCGATCGGACTGATCCAGGACGGCGATATCATCGAGATCGACATCCCCAACGGCGTCCTCTCGGTCCGGCTCTCCGACGAGGAGCTGGCCCGCCGCCGATCGGAGTGGAAAGCCCCCGCGCCGAAGGTCGCGACGGGATACCTCGCCCGATACGCCCGGATGGCGACCAGCGCCGATACCGGCGCCATTCTAAAATGGGACTGATGGCCGATCGCAGCGAAGCGACCCGAGGAGCATCGACGTGACGATGAAGTTGTTCGACCTGACCGGCAAGGTGGCGATCGTGACGGGGGGTAACGGCGGGATCGGTCTCGGGATCGCTCGCGGGCTGGCGGAGGCGGGCGCGCACATCGCCGTCGTCGGCCGGAACGCCGAGAAATCCCGGTCGGCCGCCGCGCAGATCCGGACCGATTTCGGCGTGCAGGCCGTCGACGTGCAGGTCGACGTCACCCAGCCCGACCAGATCGAGAAGGGCGCCGACGAGGTTCTCAAGTCGCTCGGCCGGATCGACATCCTGTTCAACAACGCGGGGATCAATATCCGCAAGCCGCCGCACGAGATGGCCCTCGCCGAGTGGAACGAGGTGATGAGCGCCAACCTCACGAGCGCCTTCGTGTTCGCGAAGGCGGTCTACCCAGCCATGAAGCGGCAGGGCGGCGGGAAGGTGATCAACATCGGGAGCATGACGTCGATCTTCGGCGCCAGCTTCGCGCCGGCGTACACGGCGAGCAAGGGCGGGATCGTCGCGCTCACGAAGAGCCAGGCCCAGGCGTGGGCGAAGGACAACATCCAGGTCAACGCGATCCTGCCGGGATGGTTCGACACCGAGCTGACGATCAAGGGACGCGAGGAGATCCCCGGCCTGCACGAACGGGTCCTCGCCCGAATCCCGACCGGACGCTGGGCGAAGCCGGCCGACATGGCCGGAACCGCCATCTGGCTGGCGAGCCCCGCGAGCGACTACATCACAGGAATCGCGGTCCCCGTCGATGGTGGCTACACTTCGACCCTGTAAGAGAAAAACGCTGGAACCACGATTCTGGAAGATCGAAAGGCAGGAACCACGATTCTGGAAGATCGAAAGGCAGGAACCACGAAAAACACGAAGGACACGAAAAAAGACCCAGGATCATCGGGCAGGGATCGGAGATCTCACTGACGAAGGGGCAGGGGCCATTCGACCCATTGGCCCCACCCGGAATTCCAGTCCTTGTCTTCTTTCGTGTCCTTCGTGTTTTTCGTGGTTCCTGCCTTTCTCTGCAATCCGCGTTACTTCGTGGTGGTGCAGGGCTTCGAGCTGTTCACCAGCTCGGGCGGGGCCGTCTGGCCGGGCGTCGACTCGGCGCGGACGATGCGCCCGTAGACCTCGATCTCCATCCGCCGGTTGAACGGCAGCCGGATCGCGATCGGCCGGATTGGGATCAGGAACTGCAAGCCGACCGTCGGCGTCGGCTGGAAGCGTGTCGGGATGATCGGGAAGTTCGACGGCGCGATGTACTGCGCCTTCTTCATCGCGGGGTCGGGCTCCCGCTTCACCGGGGCGGATTCAGTGGTCGGCCGCGGCTTCCTTACCTGAGGGGTGGGACGTGTCTCGGCCGAATCGTCATCGTCGACGTCGGCGGGATCGGCCGCGTCCTCGGGGAGGGCCGGCAGTTCGGCCGGCTGGCCGTCCTTGTGGTAGCCCTGCGGAATCGATCGCGAGGGCATTGGCGGCATCGCGGCGACCTTCGCGGGCGCGGGTATCGGCGCCGGAGCGGGTGAACGCGGGGCCATCGCCGCCGAGGCCGGCAAGGCCGGAACGCTCATCGACGGGGACGACCAGGACGAACGAGTCGGAGCAGGCGTCGGCAGCGGGATCGGGGTCGCGGCCTCTCCCGCCTCGACGATCGCCAGCCGCTCATGGATCACGGCCTTGCCGTCCCGGTCGGCGATCGTATGCGGGCCGAAACTCACCAGCAAAACCCCATCCTTCGGGATCAGCCACTCGCCGGCCACCTCCTGGTCGCCGATCTCGGGGACCTCGACCAGATACGGGACGTCATCCACCATCGGCTTCCGTTCGGGAAGAACCCCCGTGGTCGAGAACTTGCCCGCCGGGGCGATGGGCATCGGGAGCTTCGGAACGCTCACCACGCCCTTCGCCTTCGAATCGGCGTCGGTGCAGCAGGCTTCCTTGTTTTCGCAGGAAGTGGGCTGGAACGAGGTCCGGCTCGCGGCCGGATCCTTCGGCGCCTGTCGATCGCCGGTCAGCTTCATCAGGTGGACATTCAGGACCTGGGTATCCTGCAAGACCATCTTCACAAGAATACCCTGGTCCATCTTGCGGCCGGCGATGGTCGCGACGGTGCCGGTGCGGACGGTCTCGTTCCGGGAACCGGATGAGGTGGCGTCGCCGGGCTCCCAGGAGACGTGCGTGACGAACTGGCGATCGGTCCGCGTCGAGACGTGCGCGGGGGTGCCGGCCCAGGCCGTGACCTTCGGCGCCCGGGTCATCCGCACCACGGCATTCCTCACTCGGTCGCCAGCCAGATGCTTCGCCACGGAGGCCGGAGCCGTCCAGATGGTCGCCGAGCCCTGGCGGGAGACGGGAGTTAGCCGTGGGAAGGCGGCGTCGCGCCAGCCCAGGCCCTCGACGTCCACAATGCTGACCCGGTACTCAATCGGGACGCCGCGCTGCTGGCCTTCGGGTTGACCCAAAACCGCCAGTGCGAGAACCATCCATCCTGGAGCCATGCCCATGCGACGACCTCCCTTGTCTCGTGTGCTCGTCGAGTCCCTCCGAGGCCCGATCGATCCCGAAGGACCGAGACCAGGCCGCGCGGGATGATACGACTGATCGCCGGGAAGGTCAATCGCGTCCGTCGGGCCGGATCAGAGAAAACTTGAACGAATTCCGAGACCCGCTGGAGCATGGCCCCGGGTCATCCGGCCCGCTAGATTGTGGAGAAATCACGACCGACGGACGCCTCCCTCGACCCCGGAGTTCCACCCGATGACTACCCGCCTCGCCGCCGCCTTCCTGATCATGGTCCCCCTCGCCGCCCGTGCCGACGGGCCGCGCGACAACCTTCCCGACAATGTCCGACCGGTCCCGCCGAAGGGTATCCCCGTCCCCGACGCCGACCGGTCGGAGCTGCGGGCCGGGGTGGAGGATCTCGGTCGACAGATCGAGTCGCTCCGCACGGCGCTGAAGGGAAAGCCGAACCTGCTGAAGCTTCTGCCCGACGTGCAGGTCTATCACAAGGCGGTCCACGACGCCCTTGAATACGACGAGTTCTTCAAGCCAGGTGAGATCCGGGCCGCGAAGGACCTGCTCCGCCACGGGATGGAGCGTGCCCGGCAGTTGCGCGAGGGGCAGGCGCCCTGGGATTCGGCCACCGGGCTCGTCGTCCGCGGCTACGTCTCGAGGATCGACGGCTCGGTCCAGCCGTATGGGCTCGTCGTCCCGATGTCGTACGATCCCGAAAGCCCCCACCGATACCGGCTCGACGTCTGGTGCCACGGCCGGGGCGAGACCCTGAGCGAGGTCAACTTCCTCTCCCAGCGCGAGAAGTCGCCGGGCGAGTTCACTCCGCGCGATGCAATCGTCGTGCATCCCTACGGCCGGTACTGCAACGCCAACAAATTCGCTGGCGAGATTGACCTCTTCGAGGCCATCGACAGCATCAAGTCTCATTATCAAATCAATGAATACCAGATTGTGATGCGGGGCTTCTCGATGGGAGGCGCCGCGTGCTGGCAGTTCGCCGTGCATTACCCGGATCGATGGGCCGCCGCCGCGCCAGGCGCGGGCTTCTCCGAGACGGCCGACTTCCTCAAGGTCTTCCAGAAGGAAGCGGTCAAGCCGACCTGGTACGAGCAGAAGCTCTGGCACCTCTACGACTGCACCGATTACGCGATGAACCTCGCCAACCTGCCGACCGTCGCCTACAGCGGCGAGGACGACCATCAAAAACAGGCCGCCGACATGATGGCGAAGGCCCTCAAGGCCGAGGGGATCGAGCTCACGCACATCATCGGCAAGAAGGCGAAGCACCACTACACGCCCGAGGCGAAGGACGAGATCAATCGCCGGATCGACGCGATCGCCGAGCAACAGCGAGACCCCTTGCCGGTCTCGGTCCGGTTCACTACCTGGACGCTCCGGTACAACCGATCTTTCTGGGTCCAGATTGACGGGCTTGAGCACCACTGGGAGCGGGCCAGGATCGAGGCAACCCTGGAGGCCGACAAGGATCGACTCTTCTCGATCCAGACCAGCAACGTCTCCGCGCTGACGCTTCAATTCCCAGCCGGCCTCCTGCCGACGGAAATCCTTCCGAAACTCGGCGGCCAGTCGGTGACGATCGACGGGACGCCCGTGGAAGCCCCCGGCCCGCGCTCGGATCGCTCGTGGACGGCTCATTTCCGGAAGGTCGACGGAAAGTGGAAGTCGGTCTCCTCGGACGATGACGGCACCCTCCGCAAGCGACACGGCCTGCAGGGGCCGATCGACGAGGCCTTCATGGAGAGCTTCCTCATGGTCCGTCCGACCGGCTCAGCGAGGAATGAGAAGGTCGCGAAGTGGGCTGACGGCGAAATGAAGCACGCCGCCGACCACTGGCGCAAGCAGTTCCGGGGCATCGCCCGGGTAAAGGACGACAGAGAGATCAACGACGCCGAGATCGCCGGGAACAATCTCGTTCTCTGGGGCGATCCGAGCAGCAACGCCATCCTGGCGAAGATCGCGGATAAGCTCCCCATCCGATGGGAGAAGGACGGCGTCCGGCTCGGCAAATCGACGTATGACGCCGGGCATCACGTCCCGGTGCTGATCTACCCGAACCCGCTGAATCCGAGGCGTTATGTCGTGATCAACAGCGGGTTTACCTTCCGTGAATATGACTATCTAAGCAACGCGCGGCAGGTCCCCAGGCTCCCCGACTACGCGGTCGTCGACATCGACCAGCCCCTGACCTCCCGGGCGCCTGGAAAGATCGTCGCGGCCGGGTTCTTCGGGGAGCGCTGGGAGCTGAGGAACGACGGACAACACTGACTCAAACCGGGTGGCAGTCCGGCGGTTCGATCATCAGCGCCGCGACCGAAGCGACCGTCGGAATCGTCCCACCCGAGAGCAGCAGGTCGTACATCGAGGCGTGGTGCTGCCAGAAGAAATCGTGCGGGTCGGCCGGGTTTGTCCCCGGCGTACCGATCAGGAGGAAGGGCGATCCGCACGCTTCAAAGTCGAGTGAGGGAAGGATCGCCGGCAGGTCGGTCGGCAGGCCCATCGCCGCGGCGGTTGCCAGCGAGACACCGTTCTGTTTCTGCGAGAGATGATCGAGCTGCGGCTTGTGCCGGGTGACCTGGGCGAGGTGGACGGCGTCCCTCAGCGCCGAGATCGCCAGGTGGATCGGCTCCAGGAACACCCGGGCCGTGAACCAGACGCTGATCGGATTGGGCGTGTTGACGTCGGCCAGCGATTCGAGAGTCAATGGAGATTGCGGCACCCAGTCGAGCGAGTTGATGACGCGATACGACATTCCGGTATTGGCGAATTCGGCGTTGTACTCGTCGGCATATCGGGAATTTCCGGGCCTGGGCAGGGCGAAGGTGTAAGTCTTGTAGGTCAAGCTCGAAACGGGCGGGGATGCCAGATGCTCCAGGTAGGATCGGATCAGCGTGGCGATCGCGGCACCCTGGCTGTGCCCGGCGATGTAGACCTCACTGCCGGAAGGGACGAGGCACGGCAACTTCTTGAGAACACCGTCGGTCTGGTCCCAGAGGACCACCAGCGCTGCCAGGGCAAATCCGAGGTGGACCCCGGCCTCGGAGTCGCCCGCGAATCGGTAATCCCGCCCCATGATCTTGCCGGCGGCCGGGAGCATTACCGAGAGCAGGTCGTCGATGATGCTCCCGGCCTGCTGGACGGTCCCGCGGACCAGCAAGGCGAACCGCCCCGACCCCGGCACGGGGTCGTGCCAGAGTTCCCACCTGTTGTCGAAGACACCAAGCGAAGGGGATTCGAAGAGTTTGACCCAGCCCAGGGGAAGCGGCGGCGGCGGTAGTGCAGGAACCTGGCCCTCCATCGGGGCAAGCATCGCGATCAGGGCCTCGGCTTCGGATCGGTCAAATCCCGGCTGGAACGGCATTGGGGGAATCCTCCCTCGTGGAGCGGTTCGCGACAACGACGCGAGCCGGAGCATAACGTAAGGCCGGCTCCCAGTCACCCCCCACATCGCTTACTCTGGCCGTCTACCCGAGAGATTCACACCGTTCCCCTGCCCCTCGTGGAAGAACCGCTGATCGCGAGCGAGATCGACGATATCGACCAGTCCGGCCTCGGCGAACCAGCCGGCGACCTCCTCGGCGGTGTGGCGGAAGAGGTAGCGCGGAGCGTACCAGTCGAGCGTGTCGCAGGCGCGGACCTCGGGGTCGGGGTGCATCGAGACGCCGATCGTCGCCAGATGAAGCGCGACTCCCAACCGCTGGACGACCCACGTCCGGCTCGACATCAGGCGGCGTTTCCACCCTCCGATCGGCGAGGCGATCCGGCAGAGCCGCTCCAGAACACCCACCGGCAGCCTCGAAGAAACGGCGCGCTGGGCGTCCATGATCGCCTCGACGACGGGCCGCTCGCGCGGGTAAACCCAGACCGCGATCCGGCCGCCGGGACGGAGCAACCGGGCGATCGAGAGGAACGCCGCCCGGGGGTCGGGCGTGTGGTCGAGGACGCCCAGCGAATAGATCCGGTCGAAACTCCCCGCCGCGAACGGCGGGCGGAGGAGATCGCCCTGGACGACCGAGACATTCGGCAGGTCGGCCGTCAGCTCTCGGGCCGCCGCGACCGCCAGGCTCAGATCCACCCCGACCAACCGGCGCGCCCCCGACTCGGCCGCGATCCGGAGGTAACGCCCCATCCCGCAGCCCGCATCCAGGACCGTCTGGCCCTTCAGGTCTTCCGGCGAGAACCCGGTCCGGTTGAGGAACGTGGCGCGATCCTCCTCCGGACGAAGAATCCGGTATCGATTCCACTGGAGGCCATACGCCTTCTGGGTCCGTTCCTGGTTCGCGGTGCTCATGGGATGATTCAGGTTGGCGATCGGAGATGATCAGACGGCCCCGCCCGGCCTATCGGGCGAGCCGGGCGTCCCACTGGTCCTCAGCGGCGCTTCGGCGCAGGTACAACGGCTCGAGCAGCCAGGGATTCTCCACCCGGTCCGTCGCGATCGCCGCATCGGCCATCGCCAGCAGATCTTCCCCGGCCGGCGAGCCGGGATGATCGACGGCCGCCATCGCCTCGGGCGGGACGACCGACCGGATCCGAGGCAAATCGAGCGCAGGACCCATCACCACCGTACCGGTCTCCAGCCGCCCGAGCCAGGATGCGAGCCCCTCAATCCGGGTTTCACCCCGAGGGATCGGCACCATCCCCGGCGTCGACCGGATGAGATCAACCACGTAGACCTCGCCCCGCTGGGCATCGGCGATCACCGAGATCGACCGGGCCTCAGAAGGCGCCTTCCGCGCGATCGCGTGCAGACTATCGAGGCCAACTAACCGGGCCCCCGTCGCGTACGCCAACGTTTTCGCGGCCGTGACCCCCACACGGGTCCCCGTGTAGGAACCTGGGCCCAATCCGACCGCGATCCCTTCCAGCTCGCCCACCGCGAGGCCGGCCGTCCCAAGCAGGTCCCTGATCCACGGGATCAGGTCGCGACCATGACGCCTCCCAGCCTCGAAGGACTCGGAGCGGATCGCACCCGATCGATCCCTGACCGCAAGGACGGCTCGATCCGTGGAAGTATCCATCGCCAGCCAGATCATGATGAGTCGTCGATCCTCTCCCGGCTTGTTCCTGGACGGCCCAGGCCCTTCTCGACCTCGGTTTGTAACGGTCGCGCGCCTCTGTCCCGCATTTCTGTTCGGGAACATGACGGCGTGAACTTGACCCCCGACTCGGATTTTCTCTATGCTTGAAGGGTCGTCTACACTAAACTAAGGAATGAAATGAGGTGCGGTCGAGATCCCAGTGCATGTCACGGCAGACTGGGCATCGCGCCGCCGGGCCACTCGGTTCGGAGGTCTCCCTTCGGTGCGCCGCGCATTGATCAGCGATATTCATGGGAACCTCGAAGCCCTGGAGGTGGTGCTCGACGACATCAAGGCCCAGGGGATTACTGAGGTCTTTTGTCTGGGCGACATCATCGGGTATGGGCCCAATCCTCGCGAGTGCATCGACCTCGTGATGGAGAATTCCCGGGTGACCCTGCTCGGGAATCACGACCAGGGGGCGATGTTCGACCCCGAGGGATTCAACATCGGGGCCGAGCGGGCCATCTTCTGGACTCGCGAGCAGCTCGAAAGCTCCGGCGACAAGGAAAACAACGAGCGGCGATGGGAGTTCCTGGGGGAACTGCCCAGGACCTATCGATACGGGTCGTACTTGTTCGTCCACGGATCGCCGCGCAATCCGCTGAGCGAGTATATCTTCCCCGAGGACATCTACAATCACCGGAAGATGGAGCGACTATTCCAGCTCGTCGGGCATTACTGCTTCCAGGGGCACACCCACGTCCCCGGGGTCTTTACGGAAAGCTTTCAGTTCTTCTCTCCCGAGGAGATCGATCAGGAGTATACCCTGGGCGAGGCGAAGGTGATGGTCAACGTGGGATCGGTCGGACAGCCGCGCGACGGCGACAACCGGGCCTGCTACGTTCTCCTCGACGACGGCCTGGCCGATGGTCTCACCCCCGAGGAGGCGGCGACCGCCACTCCGGTCCGGTCCCCGAAGATTACCTATCGCCGCTTGCCCTACGATTTTGAGACGACGATCCGAAAGATTTACTCAATACCCGAGCTGGAGCCGTTCCTTGGGGATCGGCTCCGGCAGGGGCGATAGGCCCTCGAACCGCGATCGTCGCAAGTCATCCTGGACGCCCGGGTCGTCGCCGTGCGGACGTCCGGCGCCACCTGCCCGACCGACCTGCCCACCAGCGGGGCCCCTCGTGGCGAAAGCCGAGGGGCTCCGGATGTTCCACCGGCCCGACGCGGGCCTGCAAGATCTACCTGGAAGATGTGATTGAGACCGAATCCGGATGCGTCTGAACCAGGACTCGCGGGGAGGGCGGGACGGAGAAACGACCCCTCCCGCATCCGTCTCTCCTGGCGGATGATTGGATGAGATCCCCGTGTCCGGCTGTCTGGTATCGTGAGGATCGGGAGCCGGCCCCGATCCTCGGCGGTCCCGGTGCAAGGGTTGCTCCAACATGAATAATGAGAAGCGTTTCATCCTGTTCATCGTCCTGATGATCGCCTGGATGTGGGGTTTCCCTCACATCATGCGACTGCTCGGACTGGCACCACCGCCGACGAAGAAGCCCCCGCAAAACCCGCCCGCCGCCGGGGCCGAGAAGAAGGACGGTCCCGCCGACACCGCTCGCAACCCCGGCAAGGCCGCGGTGGCGAAGGATGAGGGCAAGGCCAGGGACGAAGCCAAGGCCAGGGACGAAGCCAAGGCCAAGGACGAAGCCAAGGCCAAGGACGCTCCAGCGTCGAAGCCCGAGAGGACGGCCGGCGCGGAAAAGAAGGCCGAGGTTGCGGTTGTCCCCTCCTCAGAACTGGTCCTCGGCTCCGAGACCGACAAGTCACCGGGCGGCTACCGGTTGGAGGCGCGACTCTCGCAGAAGGGTGCTGGGATCGCCTCGCTGACCTCCTCGCGATGGGATGCGGAGTACGACAACAACAAGGCCATCAAGCGTCCACTCCAGCTCCTGGACGGCGATTACTGGCCGGCCTCGCTTTCGATGACTCTCGGCCTCGGATCCGAGGCCCCGCCGCCGGTTGTCCCCGAGGGCGAGGAATCCCCGAGCAACGCCCGAGGCGCTGAGGACTGGCTCGATTCGACCCTCTGGGAGGTCGTTCCCGGCGCGGGCGGGAAGATCCGGCGGCCGGCCTCGGTGATCGACCCGGCCTCGGGCGCGAAGGTCGATGGCGAGGAAATCGTCTTCCGAACCACGAGCCCTTCCGGCGTCGTCGCCACCAAGACGTTCCGCCTCGGCAAGGGGATCGACGGCCTGGAAATGGAGCTCAAATTCGAGAGCCCCGGCCGCGATCGCAAGGTCGTCTACAACCTGATGGGGCCGCACGGCATCCCGATCGAGGGCGAGTGGTACACCGGAACGTTCCTCGACCTCGTCTTCGGCCCAATCTCCGCGAGCGGGACCGTGGACGTGGTGACCACCTCGGCCTACGACATCGCTAACGCCGGCGACAAGCTCGTCGAGAACACGACCCTCCCGCTCCGGTTCGCGGGCGTCGAGGACCAGTATTTCGTGACGCTGATCACGCCGGTCCCACCGCCAACCGGGCCCGATAATCGGTGGGATGACCGAACCATCGCGATGGCCCACAAGCGGGATGATTCGCTTCAGAAATCCGATATCGCCTTTCGGATGACCTCGAAGCCCATCCCGATCGCGGCTGGTGGCTCGGTCTCCCACACCTACCGCCTCTTCGCCGGGCCCAAGACGAGCGAGGCCCTCCAGCCCTATGGCGCCGAGGGGCTGGCGACCTATCGCAAGAACCAGTGGGTCCCGTTCGCCCCCGTGCTCGCACGCGCCGTCATCACGCCGATCCTCGATTTCATGTACCGACTGACCCAGTCGGTCGCGAACGTCTTCGGATGGAAGAACGGGAACTACGGGATCGCGATCATCCTGCTGACCATGGCCGTCCGGGCCATGATGTTCCCGCTCGGCCGCAAGCAGGCCATGACCGCTCAGAAGATGCAGGCCCTCCAGCCGCACCTGAAAGCGATCCAGGAGAAATACAAGGACGACAAGGAGCAGCTCACCCGGGAGACCTTCGCGCTTTACAAGAAATACGGCGCCAACCCGATGAGCGGTTGCATCCCAGCGCTGGTTCAGATCCCGATCTTTGTCGGGCTCTGGCAGGCGCTGAATACGAGCGTTCCACTCCGCCACGCCACGTTCCTCTGGATCAACGACCTCGCCGCGCCGGACATGATGTTCAAGTTCCCCGTCGAGATCCCGTTCCTGGGGGAATGGTTCAACCTGCTGCCATTCCTGGTGATCGCGTTGATGATCATCCAGACGCAGCTCTTCGCGCCACCGGCCACAACGCCCGAGGCCGAGCAGTCGCAGAAGATGATGAAGTACATGATGGTGTTCATGGGGGTGATGTTCTACAAGGTCCCCTCGGGGCTGGGCATCTACTTCATCACGAGCAGCCTCTGGGCGCTCGGCGAGCGGTTGCTCCTGCCAAAGCTGACGCACGCCGAGTTGAAGCCGGTCGATGGGTCGGACGCCGAGGAAGACAGCCGTTCCGGGTCCCGCGGCGGACCGAAGGGCGGAAGCCCGTCGCCTCGAGGCGGCAAGAATCCTCCGGCCGTCCCCAACGTCGACGGGAAGCGTTCGGGTAAGTTCGCGCAGTTCTGGGAGCGTGTCCTGGAAGAGGCACGGAAGGACACGACCTACCGCAAGGGAGGCGACGAGCGCGAGCCGCGCGACCGCGACAAGGAGAAGGGTGATCCTCGACCCCGGCCGCGCCGACGTTGAAACATGGACATCCTTGAGACGATCGCGGCCATTGCCACACCGCCCGGCCCCTCGGCGAGGGGGATCGTCCGACTCTCCGGCCCTCGGGCCTGGCCGATCGCGATGGAGACCTTCCAGCCCGATCGGCCCTGGCCCTGGCCCCGATTCCCTGAGATCCGCTCCGGTGAACTGGCGATCGACGGCCTGGCCCCTCGCCTTCGGGCCATGGTCGCACTCTGGCCGGCCCCTCGAACCTACACCGGCCAGGCGATCGCCGAGATTCACCTGGTCGGCTCGCCCCCGATCCTCGACCTCCTGCTGTCGCATGGTCTGGCCCGGGGTGCCCGTCCGGCGGAGCCGGGAGAATTCACCCTCCGCGGATTCCTCTCGGGACGGATCGACCTGACCAGGGCCGAGGCCGTCCTGGGCGTGATCGAGGCGACGAGCGCCTCGCAACTCGACGCCGCCCTTCAGCAGCTTGCCGGAGGGCTCTCTGGCCCGATCCTCGCGCTTCGAGACCGGCTCCTGGATGTCGTTGCCGGCCTGGAAGCAAGCCTCGATTTCGTCGACGAGCCCGATGTCGACCCGGTCGAGCGATCGGCCCTCACCGCGGAGCTGGATCGGGCGGCCGACCATTTGACCGACCTGGCCCGCCGGCTCGACGACCGAAATCGGCCGGAGGGATATCCCCGGGTGGTCCTGGTCGGGCCCCCCAACGCCGGCAAAAGCCGGCTCTTCAATGCGGTTTTAGGTCGCGACCGGGCCATCGTCTCGCCGATGGCCGGGACGACCCGCGACTACCTGACGGCCCTCGCCGACTGCGACGGTCTGACGGTCGAGGTGGTGGACACGGCCGGCATTGAAGAAACCACCGGCACCCTCGAATCACGGGCCCAGGAGCACCGCGCCCGACAAGCGGACCGCGCCGACCTGCTCCTCGACTGCTGGCCGGCGCCCTGGGGAGCCCGTCCGTTCTCGATCCCGGACGGTCGGCCTCGGCTCCATGTCGAAACCCGGATCGACGAGGCCGATCGGCTCGTCGCTTCCGACAAGATCGGCACAAGCTCGAAAACCGGCGAGGGCCTCGCCGACCTCAAAACCGCGATCGCCAGGGCCATTCGTCTCGGAGATTCCGGAGCGAACCTCCCGATCGGGACCGCCGCACGATGCCGAGGAAGCCTTCTCGCCGCCATCGAAGCCCTTCGCTCCGGCTCGGAATCGATCCAGTTAGGCGCCGGCGACGAGCTGATCGCCTTCGACCTTCGTCTGGCCGTCGAGGAGCTGGGCAAGGTCGTTGGCGCGGTCGTCACCGACGACATCCTCGATCGCATCTTCCGCCGATTCTGCATCGGCAAATGAGCTCATCGCCTCGCGGTAGGGCTGTAGTCAACGAGGCTCCGGTCGGTTATTCGTTAGCATGGGATTCGCGAGTCATCGGACAACGAGCCAGGGAGAAATGAAAATGACCAGTGAATATCGGATCGAGAAGGACACGATGGGAGAGATGCGGGTCCCGGCCGATCGTCTCTGGGGCGCACAGACGCAGCGATCGCTGGAGAACTTCCGGATCGGCGGGAGCGGCGACCGGATGCCGATAGAGCTGATCCAGGCGCTGGCGAAGGTCAAGCGATCGTCGGCACAGGTGAACGGCGACCTCGGAAAGTTCAAGGATCCAGCGATCGGCAAGGCGATCATCGAGGCGGCCGACGAGGTGATCGCTGGCCGGCACGACGGCGAGTTTCCCCTGGTCGTCTGGCAGACCGGTAGCGGCACCCAGACGAACATGAACGTCAACGAGGTGATCGCCAACCGAGCCAGCGAGATCCTCGGCGGCCATCGCGGTGAGAAGCGGAAGGTCC
>DAHZZC010000681.1 GCA_027435495.1 Planctomycetales bacterium | reverse complement strand
GGGCGCCGACGTCACGATCAGCGTGACGCCCAAGCCGTACTACGGGGCCGACGGCAACAAGGTGTTCGGCGTCACCGGCGCGCCGGAGGGCCTGTGCGAACGGCTCGAAGCCGACCTCGGCCGGTTCCCGTTCCACACCTTCTGGGGTCCGAGTGCCGGCCTGCCTTGCACCGACTGGATCGCGAGGGCCTCTGCGGAGGTTCTCCGATCGGAACGGCCGGACCTGACGCTTGTCTACCTGCCCCACCTCGACTACGACCCACAGCGGTTCGGTCCTTCGGGCTCGGAAATGCCCCGGCTCGTCCGCGAGCTGGACGACGCCTGTGCTCCTCTGCTCGACGCCGCGCGTGAGTCGGGCGCCCGGGTGTGGGTCGTTAGCGAGTATGGGCATGTGGATGTGAAGCGTGCCATCTACCTGAATCGGATCCTCCGGGGAGTTGGGCTTCTCACCGCGCGGCCGGGGCCATTTGGCGAGGTGCTCGACACGTTTGGGAGCCGGGCGTTCGCGGTCTGCGATCATCAGGTAGCACATGTCTATTGTCGACATGCATCTGACCGCGAGAAATCCCGATCGTTGCTGCTCGAAACGCCTGGCGTGGACCGAGTGCTGGCGGGTGAGGAGCGAGCCGAGATCGGGCTGGATCATCCCCGCTCGGGCGAGTTGGTGGTTCTCTCCGATCGCGACGCCTGGTTTGCCTATCCGTACTGGATCGACGATCGCGAGGCTCCCGATTTTGCCCGGACGGTGGACATCCACCGGAAGCCGGGTTACGACCCCTGCGAGCTCTTCTTCGACCCGAAACTGGCCTGGCCGAAGGGGCGGGCGATTCGCCGGCTCGTCCAGAAGAAGCTGGGCTTCCGGACGCTCTTCGACGTGATCCCGCTCGACGCCGGGCTGGTTCGAGGGAGCCACGGCCTTCGGGCCGAACGCGACGAGGACCGGGCGCTCCTGATCGCCGATGGCCCACCGCCGATGCCAGGCCCGATCCCGATGACCGAGGTGCACGGGATCCTGCTGCGGGCGATCGCCGGAGCCTGAGGCGGCCGAGGGATTGCGAGGCGTTGTGGAAGGCTCCGTCTGGTCGCTTGCCGAAACTCTGGCGGAGACGCCACAATCAAGGTGAGTGAGCCGAAACGCTTCGGTCCGGGACGTGAGGGCCTGTTCATGTCGCGCCCGTGGGGAATGCTGGCGAGAGTCGTCGCGTCGATGCTGGCGGTCGCTACGTGGTGGGGGCCCGCCCAGGCTGGTGTCACCAGTGAGCAGGTTGAGAACGCCATCCGGCAGGGGGTGCGATTCCTCAAGGATCAGCAGCAGCCTGACGGGTCGTGGACCGATGCGGATGAACAGATGAAGACGGGAACCACGAGTCTGGTGACGCTCGCCCTGATCACGGCCGGCGAGCGCGTCGACTCGCCGACGATTCAAAGGTCGCTGGCGTACCTGCGTGGGTTCGGCGCTCAGCAGCTTCGGAATACCTACGCGATCGGCCTCCAGACGATGGTTTACGCCGCCGCCGAGCCTGAGCGCGACAAGGTCCGGATGCTGGCGAACGTCGACTGGCTCCAGCAGGCCCAGCTCAAGCCCGGCGACCGAGCCCCCTGGCCGGGAACCTGGACCTATTCTGAGAACAAGATCCACCAGGGCGATCACTCGAACACCCAATATGCGCTTTTGGGCCTCAATGCCGCGAGCGAGGTCGGAATTGAGGTCGACCCGACCGTCTGGTCCCTCTCTCGGGCTCACTTCGAGCGATTTCAGTTCCGCGACGGCGGTTGGTCGTACACGCCCCGCAACCAGCCGGCGACCGGGAGCATGACCTGCGCAGGGATCTCCAGCCTGATCATCAGCGGATCGCGGCGGTACGTCGGGCAGGAGTTTCTCCAGGGAGAGACGATCCACGACTGCGGTAAGGGCGCCTTCAACGCTCCACTCGCCCGCGGGGTCGACTGGCTCGCCGAACACTTCCAGGTCGGCCAGAACTTCGGCCAGGGACAGGTCTGGAAGTATTACTATCTTTATGGAATGGAGCGTGCCGGCCGGCTGGCGGGCGTTCGATACTTTGGCCGGCACGACTGGTATCGAGAGGGGGCTGAGGAACTGGTTCACGACCAGAACCCGCTCTCCGGTTTCTGGCGGGGTGCGACGCATGAGAATGAGCTTGTCGCGACGAGCTTCGCGCTTTTGTTCCTCGCCAAGGGGCGGGCGCCTGTTCTCATCAACAAGCTCCGGCATGGGCCGGTTGGTGACTGGAACAACGATCCGGACGATGTTCGCAACCTGGTGGGCGCTGTCTCGAAGGACTGGAAGACCCTGCTGACCTGGCAGCTCATTGATCCGGAACAGGCGACGGTCGCCGATCTTCTCCAGGCGCCGATCCTCTTCTTCAACGGCCACCGGGTGCCCGTTTTCAGTGAAGCGGCGAAGAGTAACATTCGTGAGTATGTGAATCAGGGCGGCTTTCTTTTTGCCGACGCCTGCTGCGGCGAGAAGGAATTTGACCTGGGCTTCCGCCGGCTGATCGAGGAGCTTTTTCCGCCGCCGGATTACCAGCTTCGACCGCTCCCGCCGGAGCATCCGGTCTGGCGGGCCCGGTTCCCACTCTCGCCGGAGAGCCACCCACTCTGGGGAATTGAGCACGGCTGCCGGACTGTCGCGATCTACTCGCCCGGCGACCTCTCCTGTTACTGGAACCAGGCCGAGCGGAGCCCGGCGAACACGGGAGTGGTCCGGTCGCGGATGATCGGGCAGAACGTGATCGACTACGCGACCGGGCGCGAGCTGCCTCCCGACAAGCTGGCCGCGCGCGAGGTCCACGATTTTCGGAATGCTCCGCCACCGCGACGAGGGGCCTTGCGGATTGCCAAGCTGATGCACGCTGGCGACTGGAACATCGCCCCGCAGGCGATTCCCAACCTGATGGACGCGCTCCGGCAGGAGCCGTTCCGATACGATGTCGTCCTGACGCAGAAAGATCTCTTTGCACGTGATCCAGGATTGATCTATTACCCGTTGATCTACATCCACGGGCGGGGTGGGCTTTCGTTTCCGAGGGAGGATCTCGACGCCCTGCGGCGCCATCTCGACCCGGGCGGTGGGACGCTCTTCGCTGACGCGGCCTGCGGGAGTCCGGCGTTCGACGCGGCCTTCCGCCGGTTCATTGCCGATCTGCTTCCCAATCACAAGCTTGAAGCGATCCCGCGCGACGACGAACTGTACACCGCCCGGTCCGGCTTCGACCTGAGCCAGTCGCAGTACACCAAGGCGGCTGGCGGGGGCAAGGGCTTCCCGCAGCTTGAGGGCGTGAAGATCGACGGACACTGGGCCGTGATCTACTCGAGGCTCGACCTCGGCTGTGCCCTTGAACGGCACTCGGGGATTGATTGCAAGGGATACACTTATGAGAGCGCGGTTCGGATCGCGGGGAACATCGTGATCTACTCGACGTTCCCCTGATGGGAGAATCGCGCCGAGGGACCGCTTGCCGGGACGATGCGATCGCGCGAGGAGCATCTTCGATCGACCTCCACGGATGTCTTCATCGACACGGTGCTGCGTCTCGGTGGAGTGAGGACGACGATCGAGGCAGGGGGTTATCCGAGTTCGTTCAGGCGGGCGACGATCGCGGCGAAGTGAGCGGCGGCTGTCCG
>DAHZZC010000680.1 GCA_027435495.1 Planctomycetales bacterium | reverse complement strand
TCGGAGAAGCCATTGCCACGTGCCGGGGAATCGCAGAAGTTGGTCTGACCTCCACGCCCCCAAGGGGGGCTACCCCACGTAGACGGCCCCCTCGGGGGGGCCTTCCTGATACCTCGGCCTATGGCCGAGGAGCTTCATTTGGGTTCCGGGCAGGGCCTGTTGGGCGGGGTGCGGGCGTCGGGTGGCTGCATCAGGCCGGGTGCGGACCACCGTCTCATCGGCCTCTTGCAGAAGGAGGTGCCGGGCCGGTTCGGGAGGGCGGCGCTGCGGGGAGCGGTGCGCGAGCAGGAGGCGCGGCGGCTGACGGGCCTGGGCGGGCGGATTGGTCCAGACGTCGGGAGAGAGGGAGTCCGACAGGTGTCGATTTGGTTCCTGGCCCTTTATTCCCGACTGACCCTTGATTCCCTGACAATAATGTACGGCCCCTTCTCCTTCTCGAAAAACCGTCAAAGGCGAGCCTCGCCACAGATTGTTCGCTGCCTTTTTTTCACAAGATTGTCACCGAGAATGGGTCCGAACTCCATTCGGATGACTTGGATTAGGGGTAATAAATGTGTAAGACAGGGAGAATCGGACGGTCGCCCATTCGATGAAATGGGAAACAAATTGAACGTCCAGTTCAATGACCGCCAGTCCAAGACCCTGGAGGACATGGCCGACGAGATGGGGACGACGAAGGCCGGCGTACTGAAAACCGCGCTCGCCCTCCTGGAAGTCGCCATCCGCGAGCGGAAGGAAGGAAACTCCCTCGGCGTCGTCAAGGGCGACAAGGTTATCAAAGAGATCATCGGCATTGAGTAATAAATCCAATGAGCGACACGCTTCCGCAAGAGACATCCAAGCCGACGAAGATCGATATCAGGAAGGAAATCGCCCACTCCGAGTGGAAGGATGACCCGCTCGTCGGCTTTGAGCACCGGGCATCGCTCGCGATTGCCCGGTGGATGCTGACCATCTTCGGAGGCGTGTATGCTCTGAGCTTTGTGGCCATGTTTTTCCTGTTTTACAGGACAGATGCCACGTTCGAAGAAAGGCTCTGAACTCATCAAATTCTTGATTCAGTCGCTCTTGCCGCTGGTGACCTTGGCGGTCGGCTACTACCTTGGTGACCGGAACCGCCAATCGTCCCCACCGAAATCGCGCAGGTAAGTCGCGTAACCTATACGCTCGGCTGCCCCCAACTCACGCCCCTTTGCATTTCGCTTGGAAGCTGGAAGCCTATGAGCGAACAACTTGCCCGCGTCCTCATCATCGGCGCCCACCCCGACGACGGCGACATCAAGGCCGGCGGGACGGCCACGCTCTGGGCCGAGGCCGGGCACGTCGTCCGGTTCGTCAGCCTGACCGACGGCCGGGCCGGGCATCATTTGAACCCGGGTCCGGCGATGGCCGAGCGTCGACGAGCCGAGGCCCGCGCTGCCGGGGCCATCATCGGGGCGGCTTACGACGTCCTCGACCACCCCGACGGCGAACTCGACACCCGGCTCGAATACCGGCACGAACTGATCCGCCTGATTCGGTCGGATCGGCCCGACCTGATCGTCACCCACCGGACCAATGACTACCACCCCGACCACCGATCGACCGGGCTCCTGGTCCAGGATGCCTCGTACCTGCTGACCGTACCGGCCGTCTGTCCGGACGTCCCGCACCTGACCGCCTGTCCGGTCATCCTCTCGTTCTCCGATAGCTTCACGCGGCCCTGCCGGTTCGAGCCGGACGTCGTGGTCAACATCGGCGACCGGTTCGAGACGATCGTCCGGATGCTCCACCAGCACGCCTCGCAGTTCTACGAATGGCTCCCATACAACGCCGGGTTTTCCGGCGACGTCCCCGAGGGCGACGAGGCCCGGCTCGCCTGGCTCTCGGCCCGGTTCCGCGAGCGGATCGCCCCGCTCGCCGACCGATACCGCGAGCGGATCGTCGCGACCTACGGCGAGGCCCGAGGGGCGGGTGTCCGGCTGATCGAGGCGTTCGAGGTCTCCGAATACGGCGCACCGCTCGACGCCGAGGCCCGCACTCGGTTGTTCCCGTTCTTGCCGGCCGATGCGAAGGCGGAGGCGTCGTTCGTCCGGAAGTCGTGGGTCGATCAGCCCGAGGCCGATTAGCGCCGAGGTCCACGCGATCGGGAGTCGGCCAATCCACGACAGAATCAACGTCCGTCCCGTCGATCCGGGCCCGGGGCCCCAGGGAATTTCGATCATGCCGCCGCCCGACACTCAGGATCACGATCAGCGTCTCAAGGTGCTCCTCAAAGAGTTCTTTGAAGCTTTCTTCCTGTGCTTCTTCCCGATCTGGGCGGCCCGGTTTGAATTCACCGAGATCGACTGGCTGGACAAGGAACTGTTCACCGGTCCGCCGCAGGGCGAGAAACGCCTGCTCGACCTGATCGCCCGGCTCAAGCTCCGGCCCGACGCCCCGCCGCCTCGCGATGACGCCATCGACCTGGTGGCGCTGGTGCACGTCGAGGTCGAGTCTCGGGACAGCGTCGCGACCTTCCGGCCTCGCATGTTCGACTATTACGTGCAACTGCGTCGCGACACCGGCTTGCCGGTTCTGCCGATCGCCTTGCTCCTCCGCGTTGGGCTGGATGGGATCGGCCGGGATGTGTACGAAGAGCACTTCTGGGAAGAGCCGATCATCCGGTTTGAGTACGCCTACGTCGGTCTGCCGGAGCTGCCGGCGGAGCCGTACGCGACGGGTGAGAACCTTCTGGGAGTGGCGCTGAGTGCTCTGATGCGACAGTCGGCCGACCGTCGGGCCGAGCTGTATGCCGAGGGCTTGAAGCGAATCGCAGGCTCGGGCGAAAATGACTTTCGACGGTTCCTGCTGGCGGAGTGCCTGGAGGCGTACGCAGAACTGGACGAGACGCAGAAGGAACGGCTGCAAACGCTGTTGCAGACCGAAACCTATCGCGAGGTCAAACCCCTCATGCAGACCACATACGAACGCGGCAAGGCCGACGCGCTTCGCGAGGTCGAGCCTCTCATCAAGACCACTTTCGAGCGAGGCATCGAGCAGGGCATCGAGCAGGGCGAACGACGGGTGGCCCTGCGGCTCATGGCGAAGAAGTTCGGCCCATTGCCGGCTGAGGTCGAGCGGCGGGTCGAGGCGCTCTCGCCGGAGGCACTGGCGCGGCTCCAGCTCGACCTTCTTGATGCGCAGACTCTTGAAGAACTCCTCCTGGACGGCTGAATCCCAGGTCGTTCAGCAACGAGGCGAGCCCCACCACGGGCTTCGAGCGGGCGCCCTTGTCCTGGGATCGTTGGCTGCTGGCCTGGAGCTTGACCGTCGCGATTTGCGGAGATTTCCATCATGCGGACCGGTCCGAATCGTCGAGGATTCCTGCAAGCGGCCAGCGCGGCGGCCGGGGCCGCTGCGCTCCCGGGGGCGGCGCCTGAAGCAAGGCCGAAGATCGCCGCTCTGGCGTCGGTCTACTTCTATCTCTCGCACGCCTATCACATCGTCGGCCGGTTCCTCGACGGGTTCGACGTCTACGACGGCCGCCCGCAAACCCTCCATCGGCCGGGCTTCGACGTCGCCAGCCTCTTCATCGAACAGGTGGACCCAGCCACCGACCTCGGCCGTCCGAAGGCGAAGCGGCACAACGTCCGGCTCAGCCCGACCATTGCTGACGCGCTCACCCTCGGCACCGGAAAGCTGGCCGTGGATGCGGTCCTGCTGATCGCCGAGCACGGGAATTACCCGTACAACGACCGGCAGCAGAAGCTCTATCCCCGCGGCCGGTTCTTCCGCGAGGTCCTCGACGTCTTCCGCGCCTCGGGGCGATCGGTGCCGGTTTTCCTTGACAAGCACCTCTCGTACAGCCGGGCCGAGGCCGCCGAGATGGTCCGAGCGGCCGAGGAGCGAAAGGTCCCCTTCATGGCCGGGTCGAGCCTTCCCGTGACCTGGCGGATGCCGCCGCTGGAAATCCCCCTCGGCCGGAAGTTCCGCGAGGTCCTGGTCGCCTCGCGGGGCGATCTGGAGATTTTCGGCTTCCATGCCCTGGAGACCCTTCAGTGCATGGCCGAGCGTAGAAACCTCGGCGGCAAGGGAGAGGGCGTCGTCGGCGTGACCTGCCTGGAAGGCGACGCCGTCTGGGAGGCCGGCGACCGCGGCCTCTGGTCTTGGGAACTGCTCGACCACGCCCTCGGCCGAAGTCACACCGTCAATCCGGGCCGCATCCGCCAGAACACCCGCGACTATCACCCGCCCGGCGCGCCGAAGGGCGACGTCCCAACCCGTCTCGACCGTCCGGTCGCCTACATGATCGAATACGCTGACGGCCTCCGCGCCACGGCGCTCATCCTCAACGGCCACGTCGACGATACGACGGTCGCCGCGAGGATCGAGACCGAGGGAGGCGGAACCTCGATCGTCTCGACGCTGATGTACCTGCCCGCGCCGCCGGGAGCACGGTTCTTCGACCCCCTGGTCCTTCGGATCGAAGACTTCTTCCGGACCGGGACGCCGCCGTACGACGTCCGCCGGACCCAGCTCACCGGCGGCATCCTCGACGAGGCGCTGGAGAGCCGGTTCCGCGGCCACGTCCGGATCGCGACCCCCGACCTGGCCGCGATCGACTACCGCCCTCCCGCGGATTCGGGGTTCATCCAGAGCCCCCTGACCGACCCCGAACCCAACCGCCTCTGATCGCCGAGGTCGAGGCCCCTGCTCTCGGGGACGCTCACGGCTTCGCCGGTTCGAACGCCTTCACGTCCGGATGCATCGTGTAGAGCCGGTCGGTTCCTTCGGGAGTTCGGACCAGAACGGCGCTCGAGCAGTTTCCCCGGAGGATCGGATTGCCCGGATACTTCTCCCAGTGGATCCGGTCGCGCGAGCGGGCCACGCAGGTTGTCCAGTCCTTCCAGGGCCGCTCGCTGTTGGCGTGGTAGAATGCGTAGTAGAAGCCGTCGCGGCGGACAACCTGGTTCATCGCCACCGCGGCCTGGTCATACGGCTCGGGACCCCGCTTCAAAACAGGGTCGTCCTGGAGATTTTTCCAGTTTTTTCCGTCAGTGGAGGAAGCGACCCAAACTCCCTGGTCTCCACGCTCGTAGTAGAGATACCAGGTATTGTTCTCGAACCAGGCGGCAGGCGTGCCGTACGGCCCGGGTTCGATCGGCGATCCATCCACCCTGCGGATCTCCAGCGGCCCGCGCTCCCTCCAGTGCCGGCCGTCCGAAGAGGTCAGTTCGTGCGCGATGTCGTTCCGTCCCTCGGCGAACAGGAAGAAGGTGCCGTCGCGTCGAACAACGCAGACGTCCTCGGTCCACGTCTCGGTGTAAATGGGGTTCTCCGGGTCGCGCCGCCAGTGCAGTCCGTCGCGGGAGGTGGCGTGTCCGAGCGACATCGTCGGTGGTCGATCGCCAGCGTACCCGGTATACCAGAGGTGATAGGTAGCGTCGTCGCCGATAAGAATGTAGCCCCGCTCCCGGATCTTGCGGTCCCAGGTCTCGCGGCCCGTCCCGGTGAAGACCGGGTTGCCCGCGATCGGCTTCCAGGCGACCAGCGCCCAGGGCGCCGGATCGGGCGGCGCAGCCGCCGCGCTGGCGGGGATTCCAGCGACGATCGAGGCAAAGAGGGCTAGCATTGCGGCGTGATGACGGAGTCGCATGGTGGTGCGGTCCTCGGTCCAAATGGTCTCCGCCCCGGAACATCCGGGGCTGTTGGTTGTTCATTGTAAAGGCGGCTTGCGTCCGGGGGGATCGTGCGGTAACTTAAGTTTCACACGGAACCACGATGGGGCGGTAGCTCAATTGGGAGAGCGCCGCGTTCGCAATGCGGAGGTTGAGGGTTCGATCCCCTTCCGCTCCACTCGGTTCTGTCCTACCCCCCCGGGCACTCCACCGCAATTGTCTTCCGTTATCGGAACCTCTCCAGGACATCCATCCGGCCCGGGTGATCTTTCATGGTACGCGCTCTCATTTCGTGGAGCTTGCATAATCGGTTCATCGTCCTGCTGGGGACGGTTGGGCTGATTCTCCTGGGGATTCACTCGGCCCGGAACCTCAATGTTGAGGCGTATCCCGACCCGACCCCGCCCCTGGTGGAAGTTCTCACGCAGAACCCTGGGGCGAGTCCCGAGGAGATGGAGCGCCTGATCGGGATTCCGATCGAGACGGCGTTGAACGGGATGCCGGGGCTGAAGTACCTCCGAAGCATCTCGCTGGCCGGTCTCAACGACATCAAGTGCCAGTTTGAGTACGGGACCGATTACTGGGCGGCCCGGCAGGAAGTGATCAACCGGATCGGGATGGTCAATGGACTTCCGCAGGGTGTGACGCCCGGCCTTTCGCCGTGGAGCCCGATTGGCGAGATCGTTCGCTACGTACTGGAGGGCCCCAATTACACGCTCCGCGAGAAGAAGGCGGTGCAGGATTGGGTGCTCGCCCGCGCCTTCAAGACGGTCCCCGGCGTGATCGACGTGACGGGCTTCGGCGGGACGGTCAAGCAGTACCAGGTTCTGCTCGACACGCAGCTCATGCGGCGATATGAGGTGAGCCTTCAGCAGGTCACCGACGCGATCTCGAAGGCCAATGCAAACGTCGGCGGGAATATCCTTTCGCTCGGTCCGCAATCGCACAACGTCCGGGCGATCGGTCTGATTGGTGAGGGGCTCGACCCGATCGATCCGTCGGTCGCCGACCATTCGTACTCGATCGAGGTGGAGAAGCTGGAGGACATCCAGGACGTCATCGTCACGACGTACAACAACCAGCCGGTCTACATGCGGCAGATCGCCCGGGTGGTCATCGGCGACCAGCCGAGGCTCGGAATGGTCGGACGCAACGGCGAGAACGATGTCGTCGAAGGCATCGTCCTGATGCGCAAGTACGAGAAATCGCTCCCGACCTCCGAGGCCGTCCAGAAGAAGATCGACGAGTTGAACGAGGGTGGACTTCTGCCCAAGGGGATGCACATCGAGCCGTTCAACCGGCGGACCGACCTTGTGAAGGTGACGACGCACAACGTCGTCCACAACCTGGTCGTCGGGATGGGGCTGGTGGTCCTGATCCTTTTCGTTTTTCTGGGCGATCTCACCTGTGCCGCGATCGTCGCGATCATGATCCCGCTGGCCCTTCTGTTCTCGATCACCGTGTTGTACATGCAGGGGAAGAGTGCCAACCTGCTCTCGATCGGCGCGGTGGACTTCGGGATCATCGTGGACAGTTCGGTGATCATCGTCGAGAACGTTTTCCGGCACCTGACGGCGAAGAACGACGACCGGTCGCGGCCGATCATCGAGCGG
>DAHZZC010000679.1 GCA_027435495.1 Planctomycetales bacterium | reverse complement strand
CGCGATCGCTCTCGGGGCCTCGGCGCATCCTGCCCTCGGACGCGATGCAGACGAGCCCGCCGAGGAGTGGCGCAACCGACAACCCGGGATGGCCTATCGACGACTCGGCCGAACCGGAATGATGATCTCGGAGGTCGTTTGCGGCGGCGACCCCATCACCCTCAAGAACTACCGGCATATCCACAAGGCCATCGAGCGCGGGCTGAACTACCTCGACATGGCCCCCGCCTACAACGGAGGCGACACCGAGCGCGCCTTCGGCAAGCTCCTGACCGAGTCGCCCAACTTGCGAGACAAGGTCTACCTGACGACCAAGGTCAGCGTCTTCAATGAAGTCCGGACCCGGCTCTACCGGAAGATCCTCGACGGCCTGCCCGCCTCACGACAGGAAGCGATCCGCCGAGAGGCCAAGGCGATTGGCCGAAGTCGCCGGCTCGAGGTTCCAGGCTACTACCTGACTTACTACCCCGGTCAGCAGAAGGCCTTTGCGTCGGCCTATCTTCGAGCTGCCATGCAGCCGGAGTTCGGCGATCGGGTGGAGAATAGCCCGGATGTGCGCCAGGCGATCGTCGAGTCGATCGAGGGGAGCCTGAAGCGAGTCGGCACCGACCACTTCGACCTGCTGATGTGCCCCCACGGTGCCGACATCGCCGAGGACCTCGGCTCGCCGGCCATCCCCGAGGTCTTCGCCGACCTGAAGCGACAGGGGAAGGTCCGGTTCCTGGGCGTGACCTCGCACAACGACCCCTCAGGCGTCCTCCACGCCGCGGCCGACGCCGGGCATTACGACGCCGCGATGGTCGCGTATAATGTGATCAACGGCGGATACGTCAACGCCTCGCTCGCCCACGCGACCGGCAAGGGGCTGGGCGTGATCGCGATGAAGGCGGCCCACGCCGTCGCGACGCATCACAAGCCGCTGCAACCGGTCCCCTCGTGGCGGGTCGCGAAGGTGGAGCGGGTCGTTCCCGGCGAGATGAAGGCACCGATGAAGGCGTATCTCTGGGCCCTTCAGGACCCGAGGATTTCCGCCGTGATCTCCAACCTCTGGGACGAGACCTACATCGACGAGAACCTCGGGCTGGCCGGCCGTCGGATCGAACTGGGGCCCGCCTGACGGGCCGGCCTCGGCCGCTGGAGGATTGGAGATCAGGATTTCGCGTCGTCGGGCGAATCCGGCGACTTCGGGGAGCGATTCGGCCGGGCCTGGCGGTGCTGGTACGAGCGATACTTGGCCTGCTTGACGAACGCCTCCTTCGGGAGCGTTCCGAGCGATCCTACCATCTGGTCGAGCACCGCCAGCTCGTCGGTCAGCACAGGCGAGCCGGGGATCGACGAGGCCGCCTCGCGGGCGGTGTGCAGCCATTGCAAGCTGCCGCTAACATCGCCAATCTCGGCAGAGCGGGCGGCCTCCTTCTGAGCCCGGGCGACCATCAGCAGCGCGACCTGCTCGGCGACCTCGGGAAGCTCGGGCAGAGCCGACCACTCCGTCATGGGGATTGCCGGCAACCCGCCGAGAGAGGCCCGGGCGACGCGGCGGCTGGTCGAGTGAGAGTCATCCCAGGCCAACCGGACGGTCAGAACCGGCGATCCGGTCGGCATCGGCGGGAGCTTCAAGCGGACAACCACCGGGATCGGCATCCCGACCACCATGTTCGGCAGCATCAACCGGCCGTTCGGGCCGCGTTCGAGGTCATTGAGAACCTCCTGGACCTGGACGCCTTCGGCCGGCTCGAGGCCCAGGCTCACCTTCTGGCCGAGTGTCGCCATCAGACCCTGGAGCTCGGTCTGGAAGAGATCCGCGAGTTGCACCGGCGACTCGATGTAGTAATAGTTTCCGTCGCCGGCCATCGCCATCGATTCGAGCAGGTCCTCGTTGTAATCGTCGCCGACACCGAGAGTCGTTGTGCTGACGCCGTTGGCCACCAGGCCGCTGGCCTCGGCGGCGATCACGTTCGGGTCGACGACGCCGGAATTGGCGATGCCATCGGAGAGGAGCAGCACGCGGTTAATCCCGCCCGGGACCAGCCCGGCGGCTGCCTGACGCCCTCCCTCGGCCCATCCGGCGTGAAGGTCGGTCGAGCCCCGAGGCTGGACCTGCTGGATTCGGCGCACGAGCCCCAGCTTGTCCGTCGCCGGCCCGCCCGGAACCAGAACCTCCACCACCTGGTCGAAGATCACCACGCTGATCCGGTCAGTCGGCAGGAGCTGCTGGACGACAAATGCCGACGCCTCGATGGCGTACGCCATCTTCTTCCCCGCGGCCATCGATCCCGATCGGTCGATCACCAGCGCCAGGTTCAGGGCCGGACGCGGGAAATGGATTTCTGGCTTCGGCGGCGAGATCCGAATCAGGACGTCCAGAATCATCGAGAGATCCGAGCAGACGGCGCCTCGGGCGGGGATCAATTCGATCTGGGGGTCGGACATGACGGCGGCCCTCCCTGCGTCGGCCGCACCCGTCGACTCCCGCCCGTTGCGGCGAGGTCTCACCGACACATTCTCCCGGCCGGGATCGTTGCCGGATGCTCAGACGACGGTATCCATTCTTGCGTGGAGCGGACCGCGTGGAAAGGGCCGACTCGCACCCTTTTCTCAACGCGTCGGTTCGGATTCGACCAGGGCACGGATGCGATCGAGACCCCGGCGGATGACCATGGCGGGGTTCTGCTCCCACAATCCCCGGTTGAAGAGTTCGAGCGAGATCGGGCCGTTGTAGCCAATCGTCCGGAGGTTCGCGATCACGCGAGGGAGGTCGGCGATCCCCTCGCCGACCATCACCCGGTGCTCGTCCATCTGGGTAAGCGGGTCGGGATCGGCCGGGACGTCATTAATGTGGAAGTTCGCCAGCCGATCGCCCTGGATCTTGAGAAGATCGTCGACCGATCCGCCGCCCCGGATCATGTGGAAGACGTCCGCGACGATCGTGGCGTGAGGATCGCCCGTCCCGCTTGCGATCGCCCAGGCCGCATCGACCGTCTTCACCCCGGTGACGAAGCCAAGGAACTCCATCGAGGGCATCACGCCGATCGATCGGCCGATTTCTAGCAGCTCGGCAAACCGATCCGAGGCGCGTCGCAGGTCGACCGCTTCACGCGGAGGACTGGCGACGATGTAGGGGCTTCCCAGCTCGGCGGCCTGCTCCATCCGGCGCCGACATTCCCCGACCGCCCGCGCGTGGTCCTCGCCCTCGCCGGTGATCCAGCCGTGGAGCGCGATCACGCTGACCACCCGAAGTCCGGCGTCGCCGAGGGCCGATCGCAGCTCGGCCAGAGTTCCGCCCTGACCGAGATACGCCGTGATCTCATCATTCCAGGGCTCGATCGCCGAGTACCCCGCCTCGCCCGCCAGCCGGATCTTCTCCAGCAGCGGCGTCGGCCGGATCGTGCTGGTGTTCAGGCAATAGATCACGATAAGAGTCCTTTGGTCCCTGGGTCCCTGGTCTTTCTCGTCCCTGGCGAGGCTACCACTCGGAGGGTCTTCGTCGAGTTTGCTCAAGTCGGTTCGCTCGGCCATTCGGTCCGGACAGTCGCGACAACTTACCGGGGACTCAAGGACGGAGAGGACGAGCAGGGCTAATCGAAACGTTGTTCGTAGGGCGGTCGGCTCCGATCTGGCAGATGGACCATGCCCGCGTCGTCGGCAACGTGCAGGCCGGAGTCGAGATACAGGATGGACCCGGTGATCTTGCGGGCGGGCTCCGAGGCGAGGTACAGGACGGCGGCGCCGACTTCCTCGGGGGTGGTCAGATTGCGGAGGCCCGCGGGGAAATCCGGGCGGCCGTGTCGGGCCTGGATTTGCCGCTCGTTGGGTGTGTCGACCCATCCCGGGGCGACCATGTTGCAAGAGACCCCGATGTCGAGACACTCGACGGCCACCTGCTGCGTCAGGCCCCAGAGGCCGGCCTTGCTGACGACGTAGGAGAACAACCCCGGCATCGGCCGCGTGGCCCGCACCGAGCCGATGTTCACAATCGTTCCCCGGCGGTCCCGGAGGGTCGGCATCGCCGCCTTGATTCCGAGCCAGGCACCCTTCAGGTTGATGGAGAGCGTCCGGTCCCAGAGCGCCTCATCGGTCGATTCGATCGTCCCCCTGGGGCTAATCCCGGCACAGTTGACCAGGACGTCGATCCCGCCCCACTGCGAAACGGCCTGCTCAACGGCGCGCGCCCAGTCCTCAGCACAGGTGACGTCGAGCGGTTCGCCGATGGCCCGGCCGCCGTCGCTCGCGATCGACGCGGCCTCGGCGCGGACCAGGTCGCGCTCGACGTCGGTCAGCAGGAGATCGTAGGAGGCGGCCGCCATCGTGCGGGCGATTCCCAGCCCAATCCCTTGCGCCGCACCTGTCACCAGGGCGACTCTCCGCTCGGATGATCCATTCATGCGTTGGACTCGTCGCTCTCACCGATCCGACTTCAAAAATCGGGCCTCATCATGGCGGGTGCCTTCGCCGACGTCAATCGGCCGCCGCCTGGGCGTTCGCCGAGAGACGAAGGAATTCGCGCAGGAGGGGACAGATTGGGATCGTCCGATCGCTTCATCTGTGTTACATTCTGGCGTTGGCGGCCATAGTAAAGCCGAAGTCGATCATGCATCGGCCGCTGGCGGGTCGAGATGGGTCGGAGAGGCCGAGCCGGACCGTCGGCTTCGGGCGCGGACAAGCGTCTGAGTGCGGCCTTCCTGGACGACAAGATCGTCCTGGTTCAGGATGCGACGATGCCAGGTGACCACACCTCGGCGGCCATTCGCGGCGGGTTCGAGGGTCTCAACGCGGGAGAGGCCACGGATGGTGTCGCCAAAGAGGATCGGGTGATGGAACCGCCATTCGAGGATGCCGAGAAAGGCCAGTGTCTCCACTCGAGGAGCCTGGCTGATCAGGCCCGAGCCCACGGCCATCCCGAGCAGTCCGTGAGCGACGGGCTGTCCAAACGGCCCGCGGGCGGCGGCCTCGAAATCGACGTGAATCGGGTTGAAGTCGCCGGAGAGCCCAGCGAACAGAGCGACATCGGCCGCGGTGATTGTCCGACGAGGGCTCTCCCACTCGTCGCCCACAACCAGATCGTCGAACGACAGGGTCGACCAGGCATGCAACGTCAAGATTGGGCCCTCCCCACCGGGCGGCGATCTGCGGGTCAGCCGGCCGCCTGGCCGGGCTTGATCCCCAGATCAGGGACATTTTGACCTGGCTTCGCGTGTCGTCAAGCCGTTCCCAGGTCCGAGAGATCGGAAAACTGGAGTCGGAGGTCGATGATTTCTGGGGAGTGGAACCAGATTTGCTTGAAAATGGGACCGCTTTCGCGGATTGAGTAACGAGAGGAACACGGCGATGACTCGGCCTTATCGTGTTGTGATCGCAGACGACGAGAAACCAGTCGCGGTCGGATTGCAGAACCAACTGGAATCGCTGGGCTACGACGTGGTGGCGGTTGTCCACGATGGCCAGCGTGCCATCGAGATGTGCCGGCGGACACTCCCTGACGCCGTGTTCATGGACATTGAGATGCCGGGCCTCGATGGGCTCTCGGCGGCCCGTCAGATTGCCGTCGATCCCGGGACGCCGGTCATCATTCTGACCGCCCATGGCCACCCGAACCTGATCGATCAGGCGGTGGAGGACGGTGTGATCTCATACCTTTTGAAGCCGGCGACCAATCCCAGCCTCCACGCGGCCGTGCAGGTCGCGGTGGCCTGGGCGCGCGAGCTGAAGGCGCTTCAGGAGGATGTCGACGAGCTGAAGACGACTCTGCGCGAACGGAAGCTCATCGAGCGAGCCAAGGGGATTTTGATGTCGCGGCGTCACCTCAACGAGAGCGAGGCGTTCCGGCTGCTCCAGCGACAGAGCCAGGACCGTCGCATCCCGATGGCGAAGCTCGCCGAGTCCATCATCCAGACCGACGAGTTGCTCGAGGCACCCAACCAGGCTGGGGGAGCCGGTTTGCGGCCGCTCCGTCGCCATACCGACCTGGCTCACGGGGAGTAGGGGTTTGACGCCGTGCTGGTCCCTCGGTATTCTTTCCGATATTCGGAGGGACCGCACGCAACGGATAGTTCTATCGGGCCCTCCCCAATGGAATCGCAGTCTTTCTTCTGACAATTGAGACGGCCGGTCGGGTTCAAGGATGGTACGAGCCGGGCTCGCTATGTCACAGGTCCCACCCATCCTCGACTCTCGCCCCCTCCCTCTCGCGCGATGGGCGGCCCCTCTCCAAGGACGCCGCTTCGACAGCCATGATCATGGTGGGAGACTGGCATGCCGCTGTTTGAAACCGCGATCAACAACCATCGGCTCGGCACCCGTCTGGATCATCGGGAGCTTGCCGAGTTCATTGAGGGCCACATCAATCGGGTCGCCAGCGGGCGGATTCGCGATCTCCACGTCGTTTACTCGGACGAGAAGATCATTCTTCAGGGCCGCTCACGGACGTACCATGCTAAGCAACTGGCGCATCAGGCTGTCCTCGATTTGACCGACGGCCATCCACTCCTCGCCAATCAGATTGTCGTTTCCTGACTGTGGGGGGAATCGAGCGGCGACCTTGCCCCGCGGCGGACGGCTTCCGAGCCGGCAGACGACCCTGTGGAGGATTCCCCGGAACTCGATCGACCGCACGGAGCAGGGAAAAACAGGCCATGGATGTCCGATCCAATGGGACCCAGAGCACCGGGAGTCATCCGCTCCTGATCGACCGGGGCGAGTTGCGCTCGGTGCTTTCCAACCTCAGCCACGAACTTTGCCGGCCGCTCACGTCGCTGAAGGCCGGATTCGACCTGCTGCTCGGCGAACCGGCGGCCACCTTCACGGCTGAACAGCGAAGCCACATGCAGACGATGGTCTCGCTCTGCGATGACCTGCTCCGGCTGACGCGGAGCTATCTCGACTATGCCGGCCTGGCGCAGGGATCGCGCCCGCTTTGCCTCGGACGCTTCACGATCGCCGCGATGATTCACGAGATTGGGCGCCAGTTCGGATCGGCCGCCGCGGCCCGCCAGGTCCACTGGGAGACCCGGGTTGAGGCTTCGCTGGATGCGGCGGTGGTCACGGATGCCTCGCGCTGCCAGCAAATCCTGGGTAATCTCGTCACGAACGCCCTGAAGTACACCCCGATCGGCGGCCGGATCGAGGTGGTTGGGCGGGTCGAGGGCGATTCGTGGTTGGTTACCGTCGCCGATTCCGGGCCGGGCATCCCGCCCGATGCCCTGGAGATGGTCTTCGAGCCGTTCTTCCGCCTGGCCCGCGATGAGCATTCCGGCGTCGAGGGGAACGGCCTGGGGCTGGCGATCTGTCGGGAGCTGGTCGGCCAGTTGCAAGGCTCAATCGCGCTGGCGTCGGTGGTCGGCCAGGGGACCTCGGCCACGGTCCGATTCCCGATCGAGATCCGGACGGTCGAAACCTAGCGTATCCGGAGTGCAGGGTCGATCGACCGGTCGGACCGGGGCGACCATCGGAGCGGGCCTCGGTAGGTCGAATGGTGGTCCAGATCGTCGTCGAGGCGGAGACCGACCTGATCGGGATCTTCGTCGGATGCGGGGGCGGTCTGCGGTGGGCCGAGGGTGCTCGTTCCGTCTTCATCGTCGCGGAGGGGCGGAGCAGGGGTCATCTGGCCGGGGATTCGGGCCACAGGGGGCTTCCGACGCGGCCGATTGTCGCGGCCGGCGGGGATGGCCCGGGCACCGTCCTCCAGGTCGTCGCGAGATCGATCGGGTCTGGAGGCCGACCGGAGGCCGTCGTCCAGCCCACGCTCGCGGAGGAGAGTGCGGGCGTCGTCGAGCCGGGCGGTCAGGTCGCCGTTGTCCTGCTCCTGCTGGACGAGGCGATCCTCAAACTCGCGGTTCTCACGACGGAGCTTCGCCAGGTCGCGCTTCATCTGGGCGTTCTCGTACTCGAGGTGCGAGACGCTCGTCTTCAACTGGCCGACGGTTGGTCCACCCGCGATGAAGGTCGGACGGCCGGCGCATCCGGCCAGGATCGATGGCCCGGCGGCGGCGAGCAAGGCCAGGAGCCACGCGCGGATCGCCGTCCGACAAGGAAGCGCCCGGGCGGGGGCGGCCGACACGGGATGCAAGAGTCCGGGTGACAAGGTAGAGGCCCCGATCGCGATGACTCAGGAGATGAGAAGTCGATCCTCATCTTCAATCATCGTCAATTCGACCAGTGAGGATTCGGAAACCCTTCCGTGGTTTTTGCGGCGTAGTCCGGTGGCGGCAGGTCGTCGATCGGGTCGGATGGATTGGGGGGATCCTGAGGTGCCGGTGAGGACCGGAGCCGACGGATGGCCAGAATGACCGTGGTGGTGAGAATGGTCAGCACAGATCCGACCACGGCACTCATCAGGATGACGATGCCGGTTGTGCTGGTGAGCTGACCCAGTCCAAACGGGAATCGGACGGTCACCGGACTGTTGTTCGCCCAGATGAACCAGAGCATCAGGCCGAGCAGGACCGCCGTGCCGACCAACCGGCGATAGACCCAGAAGTTTCGAATCAGGGAAGGCCGGCGGCGTTTGTACTGGTAGGCCATGGCTCGGGCTCCGACTCGAGGCGGGATGAGGGCCGGCGTCGCTTCGTCGCGGCCGATCGGCCGGGGATGGCTAATCCGGGATGTTCGTGACCCCCATTAGCCACCAGAATACCACATAGAGAGAATGGAAGAGGCCCGCGGCCCAACCTCTCCACACGACCGGCCAGGCGAAGAGCAGGGCCGCCGCCGCCATGCTGAGATAAGGCCCATAAGGGATTTCGCGGTCGGCGCTCGATAATTGGGCGCCGGCGAGCCGTTTCTTCAGGTTGACCAACACTTTCCATGCCGCATGGGCCAGGCCGAAGAACGGCGCGAGGAAGAAGGTCAGGACGGCGGCCTGCCATCCCAGGAACGCCCCAACCATCCCCATCAGCGTGACGTCGCCAAGCCCCATCGCCTCGCGTCCAAAGAGGAACCCGGCCGAGCCACGGACACCCTGCGTGAGCCCCGCCCCAACCGCCATCCCGACGATTCCTGCGATCAGGCCCTGCCAGTGGCTGGTCGAGCCCTGCGGGAGCAGGATCGAGGGCTCGGGCCGCACACCCGGCCAGATCGTCCCCATCAGGATGCCGATGACCATCCCCGTCACCGTGATCTGGTCGGGGATTAGCATCAGGTCGTAGTCGATGAATGTCGCGGCAACCAGCAAGGCGAGAAAAATGGAATGATAGGTCGCGGCGATGAGACGGTCGGTCGGGATCGCGTACCAGGGCCCGCGAGGTGCCGCCACCACATCGATCAGGAAGGCCCCCAGAAAGAGCAGGCCGACCATCGCCTCGACCATCGGGTAGCGTGCCGAGATCCGGAGCCCGCAGCTCCGGCACTCGCCCCGAAGGGCCAGCCAGCTCACGATCGGGATGTTGTCCTGCGGCGCGATTGCCGACCAGCACCTGAGGCAGTGCGACCCCGGCCAGATCACGCTCTTCTGCCAGGGGATCCGGTAGATGCAGACGTTTAAAAAGCTGCCAACCACGGTACCGATGAGGAAGAAGCCGGCGCCCAGAGCCACCAGCATCGGCCATGCGGAGAGCATCACGCCCCTCCTTCGTCGAGGCCTGGCCCGCGGGCCGCGATCACAGCGAGGGCGACCTGGTCGGGGGTCCGGCCGCCGGTCGGGATGACAACGTCGGCGGTCTCGGAGTAGAGCGGCGACCGGGAGGCGAGGACGTGCTCGATCTCAGCAAGTGTTCCGGCAGAGGTGAGCGCCGGCCGCCCGGCGAGGCTGGTTGGATCGGCTTCGAGGCGGTCTGCCAGCTCCTCGGGATCGGCGGTTAGCCAGGCCACGAAACCAAATTCCCGGAGTCGTTGACGGTTGGACTCGCGGAGGATCGCGCCGCCGCCGGTCGCGAGCACGGCGGCTG
>DAHZZC010000678.1 GCA_027435495.1 Planctomycetales bacterium | reverse complement strand
GCGTTCTCGACGGCGCCCGCCCCGCTGACGGCCGGGAGAACACATCCGAGGCCGGTGAGTGCCTGTAACCGATCGCGCAACTCGGCTTCAAGGGCAGGGCCGGTCGGACCTTCCGCCGCAGTCGTTTCTTCCACATAAGTGGGCGGGTTGTGCCCGCGGATGCTGCACGCGACGCCTCCCACAACGTCGTAGATCGGCTGGCCGTTGACGACGATGAAGGCACCCGACGTGCGGACATCCCTCGTCTCGAACCCGGCGGCCCGGATCAGCCGGAAGAGACCGGGATTGTAGTGGCGACGGTACGCCTCACCGCGCGCTGAAAGATCGTCGTGGAGGCGTCCCATTTCGAGAGAGAGAGAGCCGTGGAACCTCGGATCGGTGTGCGCCAGGACTTCCAGGAAATGTCGGGCGGAGACCGTGTTCGGCTGGAATGTGGTCGAGTGGAACGTCCCCTTTCCGGGGCGGTTCCACGGGGCGAAGATCGAGCGTCGGGCCGTGAAGGCGGCAAACGGGACTGCATGATCGGCGAACGACTCGTCGAAGACGATCACGTCGGGGATCAGCCGGCGGACGAGGCGGTCGGGCCCCGATCGGATCGCGGCGAGCGCCTCGCGGTCGACGCAGGTGATGATCCTGGGCGCGTGGCGCTCGATGAGGCGACGAAGGGTCGCCTCCTGATCGTCAAGGAGATGGTCTCCCGATAGAACCAGGACGAGGGGGTTGATCCGCGCCCCCTCGGCCGACTCGCTCAGGCCGTCGAGATGACCCGAGAGCGTGTTCAAGCCCGGCAGGAACGCGACGTGATCGCCGCTCGTTCGATCGGCCGAGGCGAATCCCGTCAAGCGGTCGGCCGGGTCGAGGATCAGGCCGGTCGATCCAGGCTCGGACGGCAATCGGTGGCATCTGAGGAGCTTCAGGGCCCCGCTGACCGCCTCCTCGATGCTGTTGGCGAGGAACGACTGGAAGTCCTCGTCGCGGCCGATTGGCCAGGTGGTCCTCGCGTACCGGTCGAGGGCCAGGCAGGTACTGGCCGTGTGCGGGTTCAGGTAGAGCCGGAGGAAGTTCGGCTCCTGCTCGCGGACGATTTCTTCGATGGTCTCGGCGATGGTCGGGGGAGGGATCATGCGGGACCTTCGCTAGTTGCTGTGCTTGCCGGGGTTGTAGCGGACGTTGGGTAGCACGGCGGCGGTGTAGGCGTCGAATCGCTTCTTGTCGGGGCGGAAGAGGAAGAGGTCGGCCGAGACGCGGTCCTCATCGCGGAACGGCGAGTGCGGCATCCCGTCGCGCCGGATGTAGCGGAGCTGGATCTTGCGGAGCGGGACGTCAGCGTGCGTCCGCCAGAACGTCTTGAACTCCTCGGCGTTGAAGAAAATCTCGGTGTGCCAGGCAACGTGCCGGGCCAGGGCGTGCATCAGAAACGACGTGATCGGGTTTTCCTCCAGGATGTCCCAGAGCCGGCCGAGGGCGTCGCGAGGCAGTTCCATCGCGGGGCCGGATGCGGAGTCGTTGCCGGTCGAGTAGCGGGCGATCGTGACCGTTCGGCTCGCGGCGTGGCCCTGCCGGATCTCGACGTTCGCCGATTTCTCGTCGCGAAGGGCGTCGAGGAGTTGCTCGGCGGTCGCGTCAGTCACCGTCTCGCGCCGGACATAGTAGGGCGAGCGCGGACGGGTCCGAAGCTCCAGCCGGAGGACCACGATGCGGCTCTTCAAGTTGTAGACGTTTTCGGCGAAGTCGGGATCGTCACGACCGGCCGAGATGATGCGGTCGCGGTCGGGATCATAGAGGACGACGCGGGTGATCGTGTCGGCGACCGTCGCGTAATCAACCGCCGATCCGTGGATCGGGACGAAGAACGCGGTGCCGAGCGAGACGTACGAGTAATTTGGGACGACGAACAATTCTTCATTTGTCTCGGCAAGGCCCGAGATCGCTGCCCGGATCGTGGCGCCAGCGTCGGCGCGGAGGTGGCCCTCGCCGTTACGAAGTGTCCGGCCGCATTGAACGGTCGAGACGATCGTCTTGCCGGGATAGCGATGGCCGAAGTGGTGGACGCCGTTGTTGTAACCGACCACCCGGACGCGGTCGATGTTCCTCGCGTGACAGAGCGAGATCAGCTCGCGGAAGGATCGTGGGCGGAGCGTCGTCACGTGGAGTGCGCGGAAGGCAGGATGGAGCTTCGTCAGCGCGACGATTGCGATCGCGATCAACTGGCCGAGTAGAAGCCACGAGAGGACGCGGGCGGCCATTTCCAGGGCGGCGCTGGATCGGGTTCTGTCTTGATGCCGGCGGAGCGCCTCGCGCCAGGCGATGTTCTCACCGAGGAGCGTGAAGGCCCGGCCATTCCGGCCAGGGGCTCGACCGGGGCCCGGTTGGAACGTTTCGTTGACTCGTTCGAGCCGCTCGGAGTCGATCGCGGCGAACAGCTCGGCAGCGGGCAGAACGCAGGTCGTCAGCCATCTCGGGAACATCGGCCAGAGCGAAGCCCAGCGTTTGAGCGAGGAATCCAGATGCCCGGGACGGAAGACGATCACCCGGGCGCCGGGAACGGCTTTCTGGAGAAGGTCGACCGCGAGGCGCTCTGCCTCCTCGGCCTTCGGGTCGTCGAGGTGGACGCGGAAACTACCGACAATTGCGATCAGGCCAATCGACTGGCCCTGGAGCGTTTTCACCAGGTCGTCCAGCTTGCGTCGGCGATCGGATGTCAGCCGCTTGCCGACGAAGACGACGAGGGTTGGCGTTCCCGTTTCGCGCGCAACGGACGCGGCGTCATCGGAGGCGGCGGGATGGCCCAGGCCCGCGACCATCACGCGACCGACCCGGTGGTCATCGAGCGTCGGAATCGGCGAGGCGGAAGAGGGACTCTCCATACCGGACCTTCTCGTTGGGGTGAACCAGGGGCACGGCATCGGGACCTGGCGGGGCGATCAGGACGACCGTCGAACCCAGCTCGAAGGTCGCCAGCCAGTCGCCGCGCGCGACGGTCGGAGGCGATTCCCAGGCGAGCGATTCGACCCGTTTCGAGCCCGGGCGAAACCTCGGCGCACCGGGCAGGGTGATGTTTCCGACGCCCCATCCGGCCACCATCACCACGGCGCACGGGCCAGCGCTCGTCGACAGGCGAAGGATCATCCGCTCGTTGAGAGTGTAGACCGGGTACTCGGGACGCTGCAACGGCGGGTGGACGAGCAGCCGGGAGCCCGGGACGTGGACCACTCGCTCGAATCTTCCATCCGCCGGGCTGAAGACGCGGTGGCAGTCGATCGGCGAGAGAAAGACGATGGCGAACGGCGAGCCCTCGAACGGCGAGGGGTCGTCGGCGAGCAGCGAGCCGACCGAGTACTCGATCCCCTTGACCGTCATCAAGGTTCCGCGCTCGATCCGGCCGACGTCCTGCACGGTTCCGTCGCAGGGGCTGAGGATTTCGGCCGAACCTCCCGCGATCGGCCGGCGATCCGGTCGCACGCCTCGCGTGAAGAGAGCGTTGAACGAAGAGTAGTCCTCCAGCGGACGTTCGGATTCCGACTCGTCGAGCCCCGGCGGATACCGGCGGACGTACTGGTCGCGAAACAGCCGGCCGCGGACCCGCCGCGAGGGGATCGGCAGCCGCGAGAGCCGGACGGCGAGCGTCGCCATGACGAGCCCGGCCAGGCCCCCGTGAATGATTCGGGCCTGCCGGATCTGCTCGAGGCGAATCCGGATTCGTCGAGAGACAGTCATGATCGGCGGGCCTCTCGGATCAAAGCTCGCCGACGACCGTGTTCGCCACGCGAAGGGCATTGGCGATGATCGTCAGGCCGGGGCCGATCCCGAGCGAGGTCGGGAGAAAACTGCCATCGACAGCGAAGACGTCCGGGTTGGCGAACATCCGGCAATCGCGGTCGAGAACCGCGTGCGAGGCGTTGCGGCCGAAGCGAAGCGTTCCACACTGGTGCGCGACGTGGTCGTGCGAATGCCGTCGCCACGAGAGGAAGTACATCGCGCCTGACCTCCGGAGAATCCGGGCAAGCTGCGGCTTCATGTGCTTCCGCCGGACCAGGTCGTATCGCGAATACCGGTGGTGCAGCCGGGGTCGGCCGTCAGGACCAAGTGTCACCCGATTCGCCGGATTGGGGAGGTCCTCGATCAGGCCGAGCAGCGGCAAGACCCGTTCCCGGAGGAACTGCCGGACCGCCGGCGGGACAAACGGCGAGAACTT